>NZ_JARANX010000150.1:0-1173 GCF_029889785.1 Chromohalobacter sp. 48-RD10
GCGCTGGATACCCGCGAGGCGATCCTGCTCGTCGCCGCGCACCTCGGCACCACCCGCTTGATCGACAATCTAACGGTCGACTTACCGCGCTGAGTACCAGCACGAGACCACGACGAGGTTCCCACGATGTACACCATCATGCTCAAGGCCAAACTCCACATGGCTCGCGTTACGCACGCGGTGCTCGACTACGAGGGCTCCTGCGCGATCGACGGCGAATTACTCGACCGCGCCGGTATTCGCGAAAACGAGCAGATCCAGATCTACGACGTAGAAAACGGCAACCGCTTCACGACCTACGCGATTCGCGGTGAAGCCGGCTCGCGCCTCATTTCCGTCAACGGCGCCGCCGCGCATCAGGCCCAGGCCGGTGACCGCATCATCATCTGCAGCTACGCCCATTACGCGGAACACGAGCTCGACGCCCACCAGCCCGCGCTCGTCTACTTGCAGGAAGGCAACCGCATCGGCCATACCAGTCACGCCATCCCCGTGCAGTTCGCCTGATCTCCATCACATTACGCCGGTATACCCGCTCATACCGGCGATCTACGCCCATGACCCGATTGTCGCGCAACACCGTACTCACCTATTCTGAACGTATCGTCCCTCTACGCTGACAGGAGACTCTCATGGAAGACGTGGTGATCGTAGCCGCGAGGCGCACCGCCATCGGCAGCTTCGGCGGCGCCCTCGCCAGCCTCCCCGCGACCCAGCTCGGCGCCACGGTCATCGCGGATTTGCTCGCGCATACCGGCGTGGCGCCCGAACAGGTCGACGAGGTTCTTCTGGGTCAGGTGCTGGCCGCCGGATGCGGCCAGAACCCCGCTCGCCAATCAGCGATAAACGCCGGGCTGCCTTCCGCCGTACCGGCGATGACCCTCAATAAGGTCTGCGGCTCAGGCCTCAAGGCACTGCATCTGGCCACGCAGGCCATCCGCTGTGGCGACGCCGAGTTGATCATTGCCGGTGGCCAGGAGAACATGTCGCTATCCCCGCACGTGCTGCCGAACTCGCGCACCGGCCAACGCATGGGCGACTGGACAGCAGTGGACACGATGATCCGCGACGGCCTATGGGATGCCTTCAACGATATGCACATGGGCAATACCGCCGAGAATCTTGCCGCCAGATACGCCATCACCCGCGAAGACATGGACGCCTTTGCCGCCG
>NZ_JARANX010000151.1:0-1173 GCF_029889785.1 Chromohalobacter sp. 48-RD10
GGCTCACCCCCGCCGGGAGTACCTAAAAAGTGCTGAGACCTAGCCGCTATCGTCGTCGGCGTGTTCATCTCGCCACGCGCGCAGCGCGGCCTTGTCGGCGCGATCGCACTCCACCGTGGCCCGCAACCCCTGTAGCGCATCGCCAATCGTGCCGTTACCCAACGTGACCTCGCAGGGTTGCAGGTAGCTCACCGGCGGCAGTACAGGCTCACGCACAATCACCGTCGCGGGCTCACTGGCGCAGGCGGTCAGCAATACCGCCAGGCAGCTGCACCCCCATACAGGTATTAATCTGCTCATCTGCGCCCCTCGCTTTCTTGATCTCGGCTGCCAGGCTGCGAGTGCGCGCCTCGGCATCACGGGCATGGGCTCGCTCAGCGACCAGCGCCGCATCACGTGCCGCAAGCTCTTGTTGGTGTCGTTCGTCTTGGGCCTCGAGCTGATTACCCAGGTCGTCGATGGTGGCCTGCTTGGTGGCCACCTCAGCCTCGAGCGCGCCTATCGATTGCGCCTGGTGCAGCCCGATACCGACCACGGCAGCAGCGCCAGCCACACCGGCCACGGTCAGCCATAGCCGCCTCGACTTAAGCAGCCCCAGGCCGATCATTTGGCAGCCGCCCGCGCCTTGGCCCCGACGATCTCGAGCATGCTGTCGGCGGCATACCCGACACCAAAGGCAGACACCAAGCTCGGTACCGAGGCATCTGCCAATAGCAGGTAGCCGGCCATGGCGCCGATGGTGGCCATCACCGACTTGTAGGGGCGTGCTTTGAGGTAGGCGATCAACGTCAATGCCTCGAGCTGCTGGCGCATCTCCATGAACTTCTTCAGCACATGCGTGGCCAGGCCCAGCAGCAGCATGCAGAACGGCGCGACATGCGGGATCAAGCTATTCATCAGCCGTCCCACCGTGCCGGCCCATCGGTTCGGGTATCGACGTGGGTGAACGTGTCGTAACGCCCCAGGCTCACGAACGGGAAGTTGGCGTAGATCCAGTCGTGCACTTCGTCCGGCGTTGCGCCCTTCACCTGAATATCCGCCGCGCGCGCCAGCTTGTGCTGGCTGTGCTCGGCACCGCCGATGCGGGCGTTGTACTCAGGGCAGCGACACCCACTTGTCACCGTGACGGGCGCATTGAAATGCTCACGCGCCGCCTCGAGGACCTGGAGCGTT
>NZ_JARANX010000152.1:0-1168 GCF_029889785.1 Chromohalobacter sp. 48-RD10
CTCGACACGCGCCTGACCTTTCTCGCCCTTTTCATTGCGGTGATGCTCGAGCAAGCCGGTGGTATGCAGGACATGTTCGATCAGTTCATGCAACTCCATGCCGGCAGTATCATTGTCGAGCCGTTCGATCAGCTCCGAAAATGCCGAAAGCGCACTTGCCGCGCGCCCCTTGAGCAAACCCTCACTGAGGCTATCTTGCAGCGCCTGCCACAGCGATATCCCTTGGGTACGTGCCCGCTCGCGCAACACTTCCACAGTGCGCGTACCGATGCCGCGTGCCGGCACGTTGATCACGCGCTCCAGCGAGGCATCGTCGTCGCGCGTCAGCGTCAAGCGCAGATACGCCAGGGCGTTCTTGATCTCGAGACGCTCGTAGAAGCGCTGGCCGCCGTAGATGCGATAGGGCACGCCACTGCGGATCAACGCCTCCTCGAGCACCCGTGACTGGGCATTGGAACGGTAGAGAATCGCGATGTCCTGTCGCGTGCTGCCCTTGTTCACTTCTTCGTTGAGGGTATCGACGATGAAGCGGGCCTCGTCGAGGTCGTTGAAGCCGGCATAGACCGAGATCGGCTCACCATGAACGCCGTCAGTCCACAACTCCTTGCCCATGCGCCCGGCGTTATGGCTAATCAGTGTGTTCGCGGCCTCGAGAATGGCGCTCGTCGAGCGATAGTTCTGCTCCAGGCGCACCGTGGTGGTCGCGGGGAATTCCTCGGCGAAGCGGCGGATGTTCTCGACCTTGGCGCCGCGCCAGCCGTAGATCGACTGATCGTCATCGCCGACCACGGTCATGCCCGCGCGATCGCCGGCGAGCAGCTTGAGCCAGGCGTACTGCAAGGTGTTGGTATCCTGGAACTCATCGACCAGAAGATGGCCGAAACGCTCGCGGTAATGCGCCAGCAACTCGGGGTTGTCGCGCAGAAGCTCCAGGCCGCGCAGCAGCAATTCCCCGAAGTCGACCAGACCGGCGCGTTCGCAAGCCAGTTGATAGCGTTCGTAGAGCTCGACCATCTGGCCCATATAGGCATCGCCATGGGTCTGGACCTGATGGGCGCGCAGCCCCTCTTCCTTGCAGCCGCCGATGAAGTATTGCACCTGCTTGGGCGGGAAGCGCTCGGCGTCGATGCGATGATCCTTGAGCAAGCGCTTGACCAGGCGCAGTTGA
>NZ_JARANX010000153.1:0-1164 GCF_029889785.1 Chromohalobacter sp. 48-RD10
GCAGGGAAAACGCATGAAAAAACCTACACCGCAAGAATGTCAGCAAGGCACGTCTCATCCAGCGCCGCTTTCTTCTGTTTTCGCCGGATTCCACCCTTGAAAGACTTCTCCCCTTTCAGATAATTCAGCGCGATATGCCGGACCCTGGCGAGGTTTTCTGCCGCCTGTCCGCGATGGATTTTGCAGGTATCCTCACGAAGCGCCACGTCCAAGGACCAGTGAAGTTTTGCCTCAATGTGCCAGTGCTTCCGGGCCGATTCGGCGAGCTTTTTAGCGCTGAGATCGGCTGAGCTGATGTAGTAGCGGATCATCGGCTCTTCAGGGATTTAGTCACCCTCTTGGCGAAAACTCATCACCCCCCCTACCGTTTTCAAACCTGGCCATTCATAGCTAAGCTCTTGAAATCCTTCGGCAATCTCACTCACGCTATGATAGCGCGTCTCTTGTCGACCGCAGTTCTTTTCGTCCGTGACATACGAGTCACCCGCAAAGCTCGCTACCTTGGCTATCGGGAATGCAGCCTCGAAGGCGTCAGCCAGGGCTGGCTGATTGCCCTTCACCGATAACAAGTAATCGGCGCCCTTCTGCAGGATCTGAGTGGCGATTTTCTTCTGACACCCCATGGCATCGATCGTTACCAGACAGCCTTGCAGATTGAGTAGCTTGAGCAGCTCGGGAATCGCCGTAATCTCGTTGGACTTCTGCGCTGTCTTCACCTGGCCCAGTACCACACCATTCGCGGCGCTGAAGGCGCTGACCATGTGGATCGCACCCTTGCCTTTGCCACGGCAGTACGAGCCACGCAGGGTCTTGCCATCGATGGCCACTACTGCCCCATCGGTGACGTCATGGCAGGCCTTCATCCACTCGGCGAACGCACTCTGCAGCTGATCGGCATTAACCAGCGCCATCACCCTGGTCAGGGTGTCATGGCTCGGTACGCCAGCCTCAAAATCGCCGTACTGGCGAAGAAAATCCAGCTTCGCGTGGCCAAAATCCTCTATCTCGTCCCAACCTTCAGCACCACAGATCACCGCACAGACGGTCAGAAACAAGATATCTGACAACTGATGCTGCACTTTCCACGCCTGGCGGAAGTCGGGAACAATCGATAAATGGTGCATAAGAGACGGTGTCAGCATCGGATCATCCATGAGCGAAAGC
>NZ_JARANX010000154.1:0-1132 GCF_029889785.1 Chromohalobacter sp. 48-RD10
ATGCTCTGGCACGCCGCTGCGGGCGTTGCCTGCGCCTTGACGAAGGGCGCCTGCAGACCATGAGTCACGACGAGGTGGCCTCGTGAAGGCGCTCTCGCTATCGCTCAAGGGACTGTGGCGTGATCTTCGTGCCGCCGATGTACGGGCGCTGTTCGTGGCTCTGGCGTTGGCAGTGGCGGCCTCGACGATGATCGGCTTCTTCCTGGACCGTCTCGACCGAGGGCTGACCCGACAGGCCGGGCAACTGATGGGCGGCGACCTGGTGCTCGAGCAGAGCGATCCCTTTTCCGAGGAACTGCGCCAGACGCTGCGCGATGCCGGGCTGACGCTCTCGCAGCAGGTCGATCTGATCTCGATGGTCAGTCGCGACGATGCCTTCCAACCGGCCAGTCTCAAGGTCGTTGACGCGGATTATCCGTTATATGGGCAAGTGCGCGTCGAGCGTGGCGAGGGGCTCGAGACGCTGACTCACGGCCCTGCACCCGGCAGCGTGTGGGTGGCGCCGCGTCTGGCGCGGCTGATGGAACTCGACATCGGGGACGCGCTCGCGATAGGCGACAGCACGCTCACCGTGAGCGGCCTGATCGAGCGCGAGCCGGATCAGAGCGCCGGATTTTCGGCCTTCAATCCGCGCGTGATGATGCATCGCGACGATCTGGCGGCGACTGACCTGGTGCAGCCTGGCTCGCGGCTCGAATACGAGCTGTTGGCCCAAGGGCCGCCCGACGCCGTGGCGCGCGTGCAGTCGCGTCTGGAGAGACTGCGCGATAACGGCGTCGAGGTGCGCGACGTGCGCGAGGATCGTCCTCGGTTGGGCGGTGCGCTGGATCGTGCCCAGCGCTACCTGAGTCTGTCGGGGCTGGCGGCGGTATTGCTGGCCGGGGTAGCGGTGGCCATGGCCACGCGTCGTTATGTCGATCGCCATTTGGATACGGCGGCGTTGCTGCGCTGTTTCGGCGCCTCGCAGCGACAACTGGTGACATTGTTTGCCCTGCAGCTCGCCTGGCTGGCATTGGCGGCTGCGGTGGTGGGCGCGCTATTGGGCCTGCTGGGACAGGCTGGCTTGCTGGTGATTCTGACGAATTTTCTACCGCTCGAACTGCCGCCGCCGGGGCCTTTGCCGTTATTGATG
>NZ_JARANX010000155.1:0-1124 GCF_029889785.1 Chromohalobacter sp. 48-RD10
TTGATAGCGGGCAGAGAGCATCATGCCGGGGTAGGGTTGGACTTCGTGCTGCTTGTCGCTGGCGTAGTGGCGGGTCACGCTGGCGTTGCCGGGAGCGTCCCAATCGATGTGTTTATGCATGGCGGGCTCCTGTCGCGTCCGTGTGTTTCCACAGGGTAGCCCGCCAAAAGGCGGGACGCCTAGGCTTCGTACGCAAACTGCCTTTCGAACAGAACCTGTTGTCGCGACCTTTAAAAGCGGTAGCTGAGGCCGCCCATGACGACGATGGGGTCGATTTCCACGTTGGCATGATAGTCGTTGCCGCCGAGCGTGGCGGTGGCATCACTGTCGATGTCGAGATACCAGGCGGCGGCGTTGAGCGCCCAGTGGTCGTCAATCAGCAGGTCGACCCCGACTTGCGCGGCGCCACCCCAGCTATCGTCGAGTTCGAGCTCGCCGCCGTCGAGTTTTTCGTCGGAGAAGTGGGTGTAGTTGATCCCGGCACCGAGATACGGCTGCACGCGGGCGTCGGTGCCACCCAGCGGATAATACTGAAGCGTGAGGGTCGGCGGCAGGTGGTGGATGCTGGCCATGTCGCTGCCGTTGAGTCGGATCTGATGCTCGAAGCGTTGCGCGGCCAGCAGTTCTACGCCGAGTTTGTCCTGGAAACGGTAGCCCAGGGTGAAGGCGAAACCGCTGTCGTCATCGGCGTCGATTGTCATGTTCAGCGGGGCGCCGAAGTCGCCGTTACCGCTCTGCGGAGCGACCTTGGCGACACCGAAGCGTGTGTAGAAATCGCCTTGGCCGTAGGCCAGCGCCGAGGTGGTTGGCAGGAGCGTAGCGGTGAAGGCAAGCGAAGAAATGAGCAGAAGGTGGCGCATGGGACGACTCCTGGGGTTGAGGCGAGTTGGCTTGAGGCGACTTCGGAAGCGGCGTGTGCTTCGTATGCATCAAGCCTAAACCAAATAACCACATAAAAAATGTGGTTATATGTCGCAGCCCCTTGGTTTTCGTCTTTGGCCCCAAAGACGACGAAGCCCACCGAGTGGTGGGCTTCGTGTTGCTGTCGAGTGCGGAGCGCCGTTACTTCTTCTTGGCGCGCTTACGCTCGTTCTCGGTGAGGTGCTTCTTGCGCACACGAATAT
>NZ_JARANX010000156.1:0-1118 GCF_029889785.1 Chromohalobacter sp. 48-RD10
GGCATGCCGTACACGGCGCGCGGCATCCTCGCAGAACATCAAGTTCTGGCCATTGGCCAGGGCGAATGCTTGCTCATCGACACGCTTGACGGCCGTCTGCAAGGCCGTGCCCAGCGCGTCCTCGACCGTGTCGATCAGCGCCGTTACGGGCAGAGCCTCTAGATCGCCGGCCAGGCGCAGTGAGAGATGCGCCTGGCTTCGCTGGCTATGCGGCGTCGCCAGGATACCCTGCTCGCTGCCCAGCCACGCCCTGACGGCGTCGTGGCTGATTGGCATGTCGGTGAAGTCCTCGTCGAACGCTTGCTGGATCGATTGGCGTGCGAGGGCCGCCGAGCAGGGGCAGGTCGAGGAATAGCCGATCGTGATCTCGAGAGTCGCCTGCATGCCCTGTGCATCTTGGCGGCAGCGCAGCGCACAGGGGTATGCCTTCCAGCCCGCGCGTGGGCTGATCAATGCAGGGCGCTTGATCAGGACGTCACCGCTCAGATCGAGAAAGGCGGTATTGGATAAATCGTCATGGCTATCCAGAAAACGCTGCAATACCGCGCCCAGGCGTGACAGCGTCACTTCCTCGTGTTCCAGGGCCTCTAGTGCCAGATAGAGACGCGACATATGAATGCCTCGCGCCGAGGTGGCATCCAGGGAAACACCGGCCGAGGCTCGACCGTTGACGGCACTGTTCGCCAGGCGAAACGGTAGCGCGATGTCTTCCATCCCGACCCAGGCAAGGGGGCCTTCCAAGTCGGACGCACCGTTGGCCACGTCGTGCAATGTATGTGGGTTCATGGGCTCTTGCATGCGTTTATCAGTCCCAGGCTGGAAAGGGGTCGGGCAGTGTCTGTCATGCGGCACACGTACGGTTTCGGTGTCCGTGACATTCACTCGTGACATGACGGCATGAAATAATACGTTATACCATAACGAAATTATAGCCCAAGCATTCCAGCGATCGTGCTTTTGCCGCATGATACTCGCCTAGGGATTTGGCTTATCGACGTGAGGCAGGAAGCGCAATGAAAGGATGGGTGCTGGGCGGGACACTGGTGCTGTTGAATGGGGCGAACGCGGCCCTGGCGCAGGGCGAAGCGCCGGACAAGCAAGTCCGCGAGGTGCTCGAT
>NZ_JARANX010000157.1:0-1110 GCF_029889785.1 Chromohalobacter sp. 48-RD10
GATTCCAGGCGTGCCAGTACCCGGCCATAGCCGCTGGCATCGAGCACGAAACGCGCGTTCAAGTGGCGCGTCGCACCTTGTTCGTCCTTGAGTTGCAGTATGGGACACGCGGCGTCGGCGTCGAACGCGGTGACCGTGGTGCCAAACTCGAGCGTGGCGCCCTGGGCCTCGGCGGCGTGGATCAGGCGCTGGTCGAAGTCGGCACGCGGGACCTGATAGGTGGTGCCCCAGCCGGGGGTGGATTTGTCGCGGAAGTCGATGGCGGTGGTCCGCGAGTGGCGCGTGAAGGCGGCGCCGTTCTTGGGCTGATAACCGGCGGCCTGAACCGTTTCCAGCAAGCCGGCTGCCTCGAGATAGGCCATGCTCTGCGGCAACAGGCTTTCGCCGATGGCAAAACGCGGGAAATGGCTGCGTTCGATGACATGCACACGCCATCCGAGACGGCTCAGGCGTGCGGCAGAGGCTGCTCCGGAGGGCCCGGCACCGATGATGGCGACGTCGCAGTCGTTGGCATGCGGGGATGCGTCGGTGTGCATGTTCATCCTGCGTCTCCTCGTGGTCCAGGCCTGAGCAAGTAGACCAGCCCCCACACCGCGGCCAAACCGATCAGGCACGTCAGGCCGAGATAGTGAAGTGCCGGGGTGGCACTGAAAGCAAGCAGTCCGAAGGCCAGCAGACTGGTCAGCGTGGACAGGCTGATGGCCAGCCAGGCGGCGGCCTGGCGGGGGTGCTCGGCATTGAAGATACCCGCGTCGAGGCCGATGCCCAAGACCAGCAATAGCCCCAACTGACTGAAGACGTTGAGCGGGATGCCGGCCATCGCGAAGCTCGTCAATACGATCAGCGTAGCGCCCAGCGGGGGCAACAGTACTCGCCAGGTACGCCGACGATAACGCAGGGTCAGCCCTACGCCCAGCAAGATGAGGCCCAATGACAGCCATTCGGCGATATGCGTGCGCAGCTCGCCGAGCAGCCCGGACAGGCGCTCGATGCGATCGACATAGGTGACGCTGGGCGTATCGGCAGCGAGTTGCCGCAAGGGCGCCTCGCCGTCGCCGTTCGCGACGCCCTGAAGCGCCACGCTGGCGGCGACGTCACCGTCTTCGGTTT
>NZ_JARANX010000158.1:0-1100 GCF_029889785.1 Chromohalobacter sp. 48-RD10
ACGGCGGTCTCAAGTTCCAAGTGCAACGCTATTGAAGGATGCTCGGACCTTCGACCGATTTCTTGAGCACCTCGGCGTAGACTTCCAGTGGCGTTCGCCAGTCCAGGGTTTTGCGCGGCCGCGTGTTCAGTGAGTCGGCGATCTTGTCGAGTTCTTCCTGGCTGTAAACGGATAGGTCAGTCCCTTTAGGCAGGTACTGCCGCAACAGACCATTGGTATTCTCATTGGAGCCCCGCTGCCATGGGCTATGCGGGTCAGCGAAGTAGATCGCCGTCCCGGTCTTCTGGGTGATCTCGGCATGTTTTACCATCTCTCTGCCCTGATCGTAGGTCATCGACAGCCGCAGCGAACGTGGTACTTCATTGAGCTTGTCGCTGAAGCCAACGGCGGCGGCTGTGGCGGTGGTCCCATCCACTTTCGCGAGAATGACCAGTCGGGTGGTGCGCTCCACCAGCGTACCGACGGCAGAACGGTTGTTGGCGCCGATGATGAGATCGCCTTCCCAGTGGCCAGGCATCAGACGGTCTTCGATATCAGGCGGTCGTGCGTGGATGCTGACCAGATCGGGGATCTGCTGGCGTCGATCTGTACCACGGTTTCTTGGCCGACGCTTGCCGTTGCCCTGCCGCAGGCAGGCGATAAGCTCCTTCTTGAGGCTACCGCGGGGCATGACATAGAGCGCGTTATAGATGGCCTCGTGAGAGACTTGGCGACGTGAATCGTTGGGAGACATGCGCTTCAGTGTGCGTGCTATCTGTTGCGGTGACCAGTACTTGCGCAGCAGATGGATCACGACCTCGAACAACTCTCCGTCGGGATGCAGCTTGGGGCGCTGACGTGGCCAATGACGCGTTAGGCGGGCCCGGTAGCCTGCGAGGCTGGCATCGTAGCCCTTGATGGAGTCAACCGTATGGCGAGCGATTTCACGCGATACGGTACTCGGGGCACGGCCCAGATGACAGGCAATAGCTCGGATCGAGTGAGTCGCTCGCATCATCATGATGGCAGCTCGGTCTTCAGCAGTAAGGTGGCGATAGCAGTAGTTCATGGCAACACGGTACCTGATGGGTTACGTGTTGCACTTGGTCATTGAGACCGCC
>NZ_JARANX010000159.1:0-1077 GCF_029889785.1 Chromohalobacter sp. 48-RD10
GGCTGAGGTGAGGTTGGTCTCAGTGGTGTTCAGATTGGTGATGGCCGAGTCGAAGCGGTTCTGTAGGGCACCCAGTTCGGAGCGCTGGCTGTCGACTTGGCTGATGGCAGAGTCCAGTGAGTCGAGGGGGGTTTCGGTTGCTGTTGTCTCGGGGTTGGATGTCAGTCCGTCGTTCTCGACGTAGACAGCATCGCCGCTATTACTAGGATCAGTAACCTCACCCTCGGCTGAAATGTTGATGGGGTCGGCATCGGCACTATCGATACTCGCCGTACTACCGCTAGCGCCAGCATCGCTAATCTCTGTTTTCAGGTCAGCGACGCTGATTGGATCACCATCTTCACCAACACCGCTACTGCCGGATTGTGTCCAAGTGTCGCCATCGGACTCGTAAGTTGCTGCACTGCCACCGCTACCAACGGTTACGCTATCACCACTAGCTGCTTGGCCCAGTACATCGGAGACGGAAGCTTCAGAGCTGCCATTCACATTGAAATTACCCAGATCCAGTGTCTCGGAGTTGACTTCTTTGAGGTTCATGGTGATGGTCTGGCCATCTTCGGAGCCGACCTGGATGGACATTTCCTGATCTTTGGCGAGAACGTCGACGCCGTTGAAGCTGGTTTCCTCGGAGATACGGTCGATTTCACCCAAGCGCTGGTTGATCTCGTCCTGAATGGAGTTCAAATCTTCCTGGCTGTTAGTGCCGTTTTCGGCCTGAACGGTCAGTTCACGCACGCGCTGTAGGTTGTCGTTGACCTGGTTGAGAGCGCCTTCGGTGGTCTGCGCGACGGAAATACCGTCGTTGGCGTTGCTCTGCGCTTGGCTGAGGCCGTTGATCTGGCTGCTCATGCGGTTGGCGATGGCCTGGCCGGCGGCGTCGTCGGCGGCGCTGTTGATCTTCAACCCCGAGGACAGACGCTCCATGGAAGTGGACAGGTCATTCTGTGACTGGCTCAGGTTCTGCTGGCCGATCATGGCCGTGATGTTCCTTCCTCTCTGTTTGGGCTCCATTGGCCCGCCGTCGGTAAAACCGGGGGCTTGCCATAACGGCGCCGTTGGCCGTTACCTCATTTA
>NZ_JARANX010000016.1:0-45820 GCF_029889785.1 Chromohalobacter sp. 48-RD10
ACTACGCTGCTGGGCCTGCGAATAATGCGCCGTGCGATACACCGGCGCAGGAGGAAGCGACTCGATGCTACCCTCCGGCTGCTGGCGCAGGGCATCCAGGTGCGCGTCCAGGGCGGTCATCTGGGCATCGCGACAACCGCCCAGCAGCACCATTCCGACCAGCGCCGCAAGCAGGACATCCCAGCGCCTGGAGGTCGTCAGCCATTCAATCATCGTCACGCCCCTCGGCCTTGGGATCAGCGTCTTCGCGATAGCTGTAGGTACGGGCCAGTAGCGACAGACGCAGCGTATCGCCATCGCCCACTGGCGACAGCGAGAAGTCATGCAGGGTCACGATACGCGGCAGTGCCGCCACGCTGGACAGGAAGGCGGCAATGTCGTGATAACCGCCTCGTACCTGGATATCGAAGGGCTGCTCGATGTAGAAGTCTTGCGGCACCGGCGAGCGCAACCGGATCGACTCGATGGCGAGTCGATGGTCCTGCGCCGCATCGCTGATGTCATCCAGCAGCGCCGGGACCTCCGTATCGGAGGGCAGCATTTTCAACAATGCTTGCATGCGCGTGTCGAGCTCCGCCATCTGCATGCGCATTTGCTCGAGATTAGACGCCTGATAGGCACGGGTTTCATATTTCCGGAGCAGCTCGCCCTCGCGCCCCTGCAAGCTCTCCAGAGTTTCCTGGCGCGACGCGGCGACGTACCACTGAGCCACCCAGAAGACGGCCAGAAACAGCACTACCAGGCACATCGCCTGCAGCAACGCCGGCCAGGTACCGGCTTCCTTGAGATCCAGGTCGCGCCACTCGACCTCGCGCAACTGCCGCCACTGTGAGCGCAGACTCATGGCGCCTCCTTGGCATCACGGCGAGGCGTACGCGCCTCGACACTGAGGTTGAAACGCTTCAGCGTCGCATCGTCGCCGGCCGACTGCACGTCGGAAAGCACCGGCGTGCCGAAGTCTGGCGAGGCGGCCAGTTGCCGCAACTGCTCGGACACACGTCGATTGGAACGCGCCAGACCACTCAGCTCGAGTCGCTCGCCCTCCCGCACCAAGCGGTCGTAATGCACGCCATCGACCAGCGTTGCCGCCAACTGATCGAAGATGCGCACCGTCTGTGGACGGCTGAACTGCAGCTCGCGGATCAGGCCGATCTGCTCGAGCATCCGTCCTCGCAATTCGCGATAGTCCTTGACCGTGTCGATGTCTTTTTCGAGTGCTTCCATGCGGCGCTCGATCAGGGCCAGGCGGCCACGCTCGGCATCGATCCCCGCCTGATACCAGCGCGATACCCCCAAGGCGCAGAGCAGTGCCAACACCGCTACGCCTACCAAGGCCATGTAAAAGCGCCGCGTACGCCGCTGCCGATGCGCTTCACGCCACGGCAACAGATTGATTTCGATACTCATCGCCGCCCCCTCATCGCCAGGCCGCACGCAGTGAGCATCGCCGGTGCATCGCTGGCAAGCGCCTGCACGTCGACGCGTGACGCCACCCGCATACGCTCGAACGGGTTGGCCATCACTACCTTCAGCCCGCTTTGCGCCTCGAGGCGTTCACGCAGCCCCGGAATGACACTCGAACCACCCGCCAGAATCAGGCGCTGGATATCACGCGGCTGTCCCGAGGTATGATAAAGCTGCAGCGAGCGGCCGATTTGCTGAATCAGCATGTCGATGAACGGCGTCACCACCTCATGCCCGTAGTCTTCGGGCAAACCACCGCGTTTCTTGGCCAGTCCCGCCTCTTCGAGGCTCAGGCCGTAGCGCTTTCGGATCTCCTCGGTCAAGTGACGACCGCCCAGCACGTTGTCGCGGGTATAGGCGATGCGCCCGTCGATGAGCACATGGAAGGCGTTCATGTTGGCGCCGATATCGACCAGCGCAGCACACTCTCCCGCCTGGCCAGACGGCGTCTCGTCACGCAGCAGCTCGCTGGCCGCACGCTCCATGGCAAAGGATTCCACGTCGACCGCGGCGGGCTCGAGGCCGGCACGGCGAAGAACGTCGGCAAGATGGTCGACGTCCTGCAGGCGACACGCCACCAGCAAGACATCTTGCTGGTCGGGGTAGCGAGCGTTGAGTCCCACGCGCTGGAAATCGAAGGCGACTTCATTGAGCGGAAACGGGATATGGCGCTCGGATTCGAGCTGAATGCGGGCCTCGACCTCATCGTCGCTGAGGGTCACCGGGTAGGTCAGCGTCTTGGTGATCGTGGCACTGGCGGGCACTGCCGCCACCGCGTGCCGTGAATACGGACGCGCATGCTCGACCGCACGCGTCAACGTCGCGGCCACCTCGTCGAGATCGCGGATGCGCCGCTCCACTACCGCGCCTTCACGCAATGGGCGCACGGCGTAACTGGCGATACGCTGGCCCGCCCCCGCATGATCGAGCTCGATCAATTTGACGGTGGCCGAGGTTATATCCACCCCCACCAGGCCCTGCTGGGATTTTTTAAACCGCCACACTGTCATACCCCTGCAATATTCTTCGGCATGGCGTGGCGCTCGGTATTGTCGTTCATCGAGCCAACCCGCTGCCCCTGTAACGGGCAAGCCGCTTTGTTATCAGCGTGCCACAC
Source organism: Chromohalobacter sp. 48-RD10 (assembly GCF_029889785.1). NCBI lineage: Bacteria > Pseudomonadati > Pseudomonadota > Gammaproteobacteria > Oceanospirillales > Halomonadaceae > Chromohalobacter > Chromohalobacter sp. 48-RD10. The sequence goes on from NZ_JARANX010000016.1 coordinate 2,582, forward strand.
TATCGTATGAGGCACGCCACATTGCGTAAGGTTACATTATGTATACTGCCGTGACAGTCGATTTGCATCAACGCTAGCCCCCATGCGGCTGCGTTCTTATAATGCCAATGGCAAAGGATTGCACCATTCATTGCGGCCAGACCGCCACCCGAGACGACGGAAAACGCCTTTTCATGAAGCTTTTCAAACGCTTGTTAACGTCCATCCTATGGCTAATTGTGTCTTTGGGGCTGGGCTGCGTACTGGCCATCATCGGCGCCGGTATCTATTTCGCCCCGGGCTTGCCCGATGTTCGTCAATTGCAGGACTTCGAACTGCAGACACCGCTACGCGTTTACACGCGTGACGACAAGCTGATCGGCGAGTTCGGCGATCAACGCCGCATGCCGGTCAGCTACGATGACATTCCCCAATCCTACATCGACGCGCTGTTGGCGGCCGAAGATGCCAGCTTCTTCGAACACCCCGGCATTGACCCCAAAGGGCTTGCTCGCGCGGCGATGGAGCTTGCCACCAGTGGCAACATTCAATCGGGGGGTAGCACCATCACCATGCAGGTAGCGCGTAACTACCTGTTGACGCTGGACCGTACTTTCACGCGCAAGATTCGCGAGATCCTGCTGTCGCTGCAGATGGAACAGGTACTCGACAAGCAGGAAATTCTCGAGCTCTACGTCAACAAGATCTATCTCGGGAATGCCGCCTACGGCATCGGGGCGGCCGCCGAAGGCTACTACGACAAACCGCTTGCTGAGCTCGACTTGCCGCAACTGGCCATGCTCGCCGGCCTGCCCAAGGCCCCCTCGGCGCTCAATCCCCTGAACAACCCCGAGCGCTCGTTGATTCGCCGCAACTGGGTATTGCTGCGCATGCGCGAACTCGGCTTCATCGACCCGATTCAGTACCAGGCCGCCGTCAAGGCCCCGGTCACGGCTCACCGAGCGCATTCGCAGTTCGAAGTCGAGGCTCCCTATGTCGCCGAAATGGCGCGCCAGTATGCCGTGGAACGCTTCGGTGACGATGCCTATACCGACAACTACCAGATCAAGACGACCATCGACAGCCGCATGCAGGCCGACGCGCGCGACGCGTTGGTCAACGGGCTCATCGATTACGATACTCGCCATGGCTGGCGTGGCCCCGAAAAAACCGACATTCCCTCCAGCTTGGTGGAAGCCCAGGACCGCACGGATTCTCAAGGGCTCGAAGAAGAGTTATCCGAATCTCCCGAGGTCATGGAAACCGCACGCCAGGCTGCCAAGAGCAGCGAAGAGTCGGTCGAGGGAATCGACGGGGATGTCAGCAACTGGGTCAAGGTGCTCGACCGCACCTCCCGGCATGGCCCACTGGAGCCGGGTATCGTCGTGGAAACCGAGGGTCGCCAGATGCGCGTCCTGACACGCGAGGATGGCGTGGTAACACTCGGCTGGGACGGGCTAGACTGGGCGCGCACGTACCACAGCGCCGAGTGGCGCGGCGAGACACCGGACAACGCCGAAGCCATCGCCCAGCGTGGCGACCTGATTCGCGTCATGCACACCGAGGATGGCGACTGGCGTCTCTCCCAGGTACCAAGCGCCCAGGCCGCGATCGTCATCATGGATCCTCAAACCGGCGCTATTCGTGGCCTTCAGGGTGGTTTCAGCTTCTCGTCGAGCAAATTCAATCGCGCCATCCAGGCGCAGCGCCAGGCAGGCTCGATCTTCAAACCCTTCATCTATCTCGCCGCACTACACAACGGGATGAACGCCGCCACGATCATCAACGATGCGCCTGTGGTCATGTCCGATGTCGGCGGCGACTGGCGTCCCGAAAACGCCGAGGGCAAATTCCGCGGCCCCACACGATTGCGTGTCGGCCTCTACCAGTCGCGCAACCTGGTCACGATTCGTGTGCTGCAGTCGCTAGGCCTGGATAACACGCTGGAATTCCTGACGAACTTTGGCTTCTCCAAGGACCGGCTGCCACATGGCCTTTCGCTCGCCCTGGGCAGCGCGTCGCTGACACCGCTGGAAATGGCCAATGCCTATGCCGTGCTGGCCAACGGCGGCTTCAAGGTCGCGCCGTGGTATATCCAGTCGGTTACTCATGGCAGCAAGAACGCGTTGGTTGAAGAGGCCAACCCCGTGGTGGCATGCCAGGAGTGCGACCCCGACCAGAAGACCGTCGCACTCGACGGTGAAACCCGCCGCATCGCCGAGCGCGTAGCCACGCCCGAAGAGATGTACATCATCCGCGACATGATGCGTGACGTCATCGAAAAGGGCACGGGACGCGGCGCATTGGATCTCAACCGTCCTGATATCGTCGGCAAGACCGGCACCACCAACGATCAACGTGACGCCTGGTTCTCGGGCTTCAACGACGACCTGGTGGCCACCGTTTGGGTCGGCAAGGACGACAATTCCACGACCGGTGAATACGGCTCGCAAGCCGCCTTGCCGATCTGGAAGTCGTTCATGGGGCAGGCGCTTCAAGGCCAACCCGAAAGCATGCCCTCGCGCCCCGACGATATCGTCAAAGTCCGCATTGATCCCGAGACCGGACTGCGCCTGCATAACGACCAATCGGGCGGCATGCAGGAAATCTTCCGCAAGGACAATCTCCCCGACTACAAGCCGCGTTCGATCCAACCCGAACTCGAGGACAGCAGCGGCTCACAAGGTACCGGCACTTACGATGCCATTTTCTAGTCGACACTCCATGGGTGGCCTTGCAGGCCACCCCCATGAACGCGCCAGCTCCCACGCCACTGACCGACAACCGTTTTTGAAAGGGAGTCCATCATGCTCGTGTCGCGAGACTCGCGATGGCTATTGCTGATCATGCTGTTCGGTTGTGCCATTCCGGTGCACGCCGATCTGTTCTACGCACCGCCTGCACCGCAGGACGATGCCCCCAAGATGAGCGGCGAGGCCGAACTCGGCTATACGCACCTCTCCGGAAACAGTAACAGTCAAACATTGCTCGCCAAGGGACGCCTCACCTGGCTGACGGGTCGCCATACGCATACTCTGCGTGGCGAGACGCGCAGCGTTCAGGAAAACGATGAAACCAGCACCGAGCAGTACCTGCTGGGCGGCCGCGAGCGTTATGAGCTGGAGGGCCCTCACTACCTGTTCGGTTTCGGACGCTGGGAAAAAGATCGTTTCAGCGGTTACGACTTCCAGTTCACAACTATCGGTGGCTATGGCCGCCAGTGGCTCGACGGGCCGACGCACACACTGTCCACGGAATTCGGCCCAGGCTATCGTCACGATGCCTACCAGGACGGCGATGAAGACGATCTGGGCTTGGCCTATGCTGCACTCGACTATCGCTGGAACATCTCGGAAGGCGCCTACTTCGAGCAGGCAGTTTCTGTAGAGGCGGCCGAACCCAACACCACGACGCGCTCGATTTCGTCGCTGACCTCCCAGCTCAATTCGCACCTGGCGCTCAAGATGTCTTTTGAGGTCAAGAACAACACGAATCCACCGGATGGCGCCGAAGCCAACACCGATCGCACTACCTCGATGTCACTGCTCTACAGCTGGTGACACCGACCAACGCAGCCCCACAACTACTAAGGGCCGCTCCCCTGAGCGGCCCTTAGCTATCATGCCTGTTCGGCGCGCGACTATAGCGGCCCGTAAACGTCCTTGATGCTGGTCAACGGATAATGTGCCGGATAGGGTTTGCGTGCCACGCCGCTATCTACCGCCGCTTGCGCCACTGCCGAAGCGACTCTGTCGAGCAACCGGGAATCCAGCGGCGTGGGAATGATGTAACCGCGCCCGAACTCCAGCGATTCGATGCCATAGCCATCCAGCACCTCGCGGGTCAACGGCTCACGCGCCAGGTCCTTGAGGGCATGCACGGCCGCCACTTTCATTTCTTCATTGATACGCGTGGCGCGAACGTCCAACGCGCCACGGAAGATGAAGGGAAAGCCCAGCACGTTATTGACCTGGTTAGGGTAATCGGAACGTCCGGTGGCCATGATCACATCATCACGAGTCTCGTTGGCCACGTCCGGATGAATCTCGGGGTCGGGGTTGGAGCAAGCAAAAACCACCGGACTTACCGCCATTCGCTCGAGCTGCTCGGGCTTGAGCAGGTTGGGACCGGACAGCCCCACGAAGACGTCGGCGCCCTCGATGGCATCATCCAGCGTACGCCGCGACGTCTCGGTGGCGAACATTCCCTTGTACTGGTTGAGATCGTCACGCTCACTGTGCACCACGCCTTTGCGATCGAGCATATAGATATGCTCGGCGCGAGCGCCACACGAGACCAGCAGATTCATGCAGGCGATGGCCGCCGCGCCCGCGCCCAGGCAAACGATCTTGGCATCTTCGAGGGGCTTGCCAGCAATATCCAGGGCATTGAGCAGCCCTGCGGCCGTGACGATGGCCGTGCCGTGCTGATCATCGTGGAAGACCGGAATATTGCACTGCTCGATCAACGCTTGCTCGATCTCGAAGCACTCCGGCGCCTTGATATCCTCGAGATTGATGCCGCCCCAGGTATCGGCGATACGTGCCACGGTATCGATGAAGGCCTGCGGGCTCTCGGCATCGAGCTCGATGTCCACGGAGTTGATGCCCGCGAAGCGCTTGAACAGCACGCCCTTGCCTTCCATGACCGGCTTGCTGGCCAAGGGGCCTAGATTGCCCAGACCAAGGATTGCGCTGCCGTCGGAGACCACGGCTACCAGATTGCCCTTGCCGGTATACAGATAGGCGTTTTCCACGTCCTTGGCGATTTCGCGACACGGCTCGGCCACCCCGGGGCTATACGCCAGGGCCAGATGTTTCGATGTCTCGGTGGGCTTGGTCAGTTCGACGGATAACTTGCCGGGAGTTGGCTTGGCGTGATACTCCAGCGCTGCCTGTCTTTTTTCGTCACTCATGAGCTTTTTCCAATCGTCTGCATGGAGGCATGATCGCCAGAATATAGAAAAAGACTTCGCCAAACAACTTGTGCCAAGTTCGCGACATTAAAGACTTTTAAGCGAACTTTTGAAGCAATTGCCATCCATTTATTGAAACTTATGCCCGACTAACCAGGCATAAAACAAACCTTATCAGAGCGTCGTTTTCGACTTTTCAAAAATAAAAAAACCCGCCATTTGGCGGGTTTCTCGAACGTCGGCGATAGCGCCTACATAACGGCTTCTTGAATCAGCCGCGCTTGATCGCTGCACCGAAACGCTTGTTGAAGCGCTCGACACGACCACCGGTGGTCGCCTGCTTCTGCTTGCCAGTGTAGAACGGGTGGCACTGCGAGCAGACATCCAGGTAGAAGTCGTCTTTGGCCGTGGAGCCCAGCTCGAAGGTCGCGCCACAGGAACAGGTGGCGGAGACCTTCTTGTATTCGGGATGAATCGCTTGTTTCATTTTGCTGCCTCACGCTATGGTGCGCCGCCACCTGGTCGATGCCAGGCACCGCACACGGGTTGATAAAGATGCAACCGATTGATTCGGCATGCGACCCTGACGATACTCGCCTTGGCCCACAGCCGAAGGGGCACATATTATAGCAGCGCCTTGACATCGCTGAAAAGGCACGTAGCGCCTGCAACGCCATGTGCCGCCACCCTTTCGGAGGACTCTTGTCGAGCACCGATCATACGCCGCGACTACTCAGAGTTGCCCTGCCCACGCCGTTGCGACGCCTCTTCGACTATCGCCCCTGTCGCGAGACTCCCGCCTGTGGTTGGCGCCCAGGGCTTCGCGTCAAGGTGCCATTCGGACGTCGCCAGCTCATCGGCGTAGTGGTCGAGTGCCCCGAACGCAGCGACGTGCCGGACGCACAGCTCAAGGCCGTGCTGGCGTGTCTCGACGATGCTCCCCTGCCCGGTGACTGGTGGTGGTTGTGTCGCTTCACCGCACGCTACTACCAGCATCCGCTGGGCGACACCATCACCCAGGCACTCCCTGTCGCCTTGCGCCAGGGACGGCCACTGCAGGCCCGTCACCAGGAGCGCTGGATAGCGCGCGACGGCGATACCGGCACGCTCGAACGCGCGCCTCGCCAGGCCGAACTGCTGGCGATGCTGCGCCAGCACCCACGCGGCTTGATAACTCGCGCGGTCACCGCGCAAGGCTTCACCCGCGCACAGCTCGAAGGCCTGCAGGCCAAGCATCTCGTCGAGTGCCACGAAGAGCGACTGACGACCACCGAGGAAGAATCCAGCTCGCAGCTCGCCGAACCCTCGTTGCCACTGACCCGCGAACAGGCGGGCGCCCTTGCCGAGATTCACGAAGGTCTCGAGCGTTATCATCCGTGTCTGCTGTACGGCGTCACCGGCAGCGGCAAGACCGAGGTCTACCTGCAGCTCATCGAGGCGGTGCTCGCGCGAGGCCGCCAGGCGCTGGTGCTCGTGCCGGAGATCGGCCTGACACCGCAAACACTGACCCGTTTCCGGCAACGCTTTCGAGTCCCGGTGGTCGCTCTGCATTCGGGACTCACCGACCTCGAACGTCTGGATGCCTGGGATGCCGCGCGTACCGGCCGAGCCCCGATCGTCATCGGCACCCGCTCGGCGGTCTTCACTCCCCTGGCCGCTGCCGGGGTGATCATCATCGACGAGGAACACGACGGCTCCTTCAAACAACAGGAAGGCCTGCGCTACCACGCCCGTGACTTGGCCATCGCCCGCGCCCACCGCGAGAACATCCCCATCGTGCTGGGCAGCGCCACACCAGCACTGGAGACCCTCGCCCAGGCCCGTAGTGGCCGCTACCGCCATCTGCGTCTGACGCAACGCGCCAACCGGCATGCCCCGGCACGTCTGGAGCTGACCGACCTACGCGGACGCCATCGTCAGGGCGGCTTGATCGCCCCCGCCATCGAGGCAATCCGCCAGACCCTTAACGCGGGCAACCAGGTGCTGGTTTTCATCAATCGGCGCGGTTTCGCTCCCTCTCTGGCATGCCACGCGTGCGGCTGGCTAGCCGAGTGCCCACATTGCGATGCTCGCATGACGCTGCACCGTCAGCCCCAGGAACTGGTCTGCCATCATTGCGACTTTCACCGCCCGCTGCCCGATGCCTGCCCGGAGTGCGGCAGTGGCGACCTGCGCCCACTGGGCAGCGGCACCGAACGCACCGAGGAAACGCTGGCCGCCTTATTTCCCGAGACGCCCGTGCACCGCATCGACCGTGACAGCACTCGGCGCAAGCAAGCCTTCGAGGAGATCCTGCGCGAGATTCGACGCGGCGAGCCCAGCCTGCTGGTCGGCACCCAGATGCTCGCCAAAGGCCATCACTTGCCGCATGTCACGCTGGTGGTCGTGGTCAACGCCGACGCTGGCCTCTACGCCAGCGACTTCCGCGCCCTCGAACACAGTACTCAACTGCTGGTGCAGGTCGCCGGTCGCGCTGGCCGCGCCGAGCATCCTGGACGCGTGCTGGTCCAGACCCTGCATCCCGACGACCCCAACCTGCGCCTGCTCGCCGACAGCGGCTATGAAGCGCTCGCCGGCCAACTGCTGGAAGAGCGTCGCCTGGCCGGCCTGCCCCCCTACCGCCATCTCGCCTTGGCACGTTTCGAGGCGGCACGCGAGACGCACGTCGCCGACGTCGCCGGCAACGCCGCCGAGGCGCTGCGTGAATGGCTGGCCGCCCAGGGATCGACCGTCACCTGCCTGGGCCCGGTACCTGCGCCCATGGAGCGCCGCCAGAACCGCTACCACATGCAAGTGATGCTCTCCGACACGCGACGCAGCAGCCTGCACCGCGCCTGCGCCTGGCTCGTGCAATGGCTGGAGAATCATCCCGATGGCCGACGCGTGCGCGCCTCGCTGGACATCGACCCGCAAACCTTGAGTTGAGCCACCCCCGACAGTGCGTCTGCCTCCGCCGGCGGGTATGGCGCGCTTGGGTTTAAAGGCGGCGGCCAATCGCCGATAATGACCGACCCAACGCTCTTAGCGCAGCCTGGCGCTCGCCGGCCTGTCGCGCGCCAGACACAGGACATCGGAATTTCATGAAAGAGACCATCATCGAGCTGCTCGAGGCCGCCGGCACGCAGCTCAAGCAGCAAGGCATTCTGCCCGCGGACACCCCGCTGACCGTCAAGGTCGAGCCTACCAAGGACAAGGCCCATGGCGACTACGCGAGCAACCTCGCGCTGACGCTGGCCAAGCCAGCCGGCCGCAAGCCACGCGAGCTGGCCGAGGCGCTGGTCGCAGCGCTGCCGGAAAGCACCGCCATACGCCAGGTCGACATCGCCGGCCCCGGATTCATCAACTTCTTCGCCGCCACCGAGGCCATCGCTCAGGTCGTGCCCAGCATTCTGGATGCTGGCGATACCTTCGGGCGCAGCCTGAGTGGCCAGGGCCAACAGGTGCAGGTGGAATTCGTCTCCGCCAACCCCACCGGGCCGCTACACGTCGGCCATGGGCGTGGTGCCGCCATCGGCGACTGTCTGTGCCGGCTTCTGGAAGCCACCGGCTTCGATGTCACTCGCGAGTTCTACTACAACGATGCGGGTGTCCAGATCCACAATCTCGCCCAATCGGTGCAGGCCCGCGTGAGAGGTCTCACGCCAGAGACCGCCGAGTGGCCCGAGAACGGCTATCGCGGCGCCTACATTGTCGATGTCGCCAAGGCGTATCTGGCCGGCGAGACGATTACTGCCGATGACCGAGAAGTCACCGGCAAAGGAGATGCCGACGATCTCGATGCCATCCAGGACTTCGCCGTTGCCTACCTACGTCGCGAGCAGGACCTCGACCTCAAGGCGTTCGGTGTCGCGTTCGATGTCTACTTCCTGGAGTCCTCGCTGTACAACGACGGCAAGGTGGACGCCACGGTGAAAGCGCTCGTTGACGGCGGCCATACATATGAAGAAGACGGCGCGACCTGGCTGCGCACCACCGACTTCGGTGACGACAAGGATCGGGTGATGCGCAAGAAAGACGGTGATTACACCTACTTCCTGCCGGACGTCGCCTACCACCACGACAAGTGGCAGCGTGGCTTCACCACCGTGATCAACGAGCAAGGCGCCGATCACCACTCCACGGTCACCCGGGTGCGGGCCGGCCTCCAGGCGCTGGAAACCGGCATCCCCCAAGTTTGGCCGGACTACGTGCTGCATCAGATGGTGCTGGTCACGCGCTCCGGGGTCGAGGTCAAGCTCTCCAAGCGTGCCGGCAGCTACGTGACCCTGCGCGATCTAATCGATGAGGTGGGCCGCGATGCCACCCGTTTCTTCCTCGCCGCACGGCGTGCCGATTCGCAGTTGACCTTCGATATCGATCTTGCCCGCTCACAGTCCAACGACAATCCGGTCTATTACATCCAGTACGCTCATGCGCGCGTGTGCAGCATGATGCGCCGCGCCGAATCCGACGCCAAGGCCTTCGATCATGCGCTGGGCATGCAGCATCTGAATCGGCTCGACACCGGGCAGGAGAAAGAGCTGATGAACCGCCTGGCACGCTACCCGGAAGTCGTCGAACGGGCCGCCCAGACCCGCGAGCCACAGCAGGTTGCCCAGTACCTGATGGACCTGGCCTCCGATTTCCACACCTGCTACAACGCGGTCAAAGTCATGGTCGACGACGATGAATTGCGCAATGCCCGATTGGCACTGGGCCTGGCCACGCGGCAAGTGCTGCGCAACGGCCTCGACCTGATGGGCGTCAGTGCACCCGAGGAGATGTAAGCATGGCTCGTCGCCCTGCCCAGAAAGGAAAAAGCAATTCTCGCGCTACGTCACGCGGCGCCACCAGTCGCAAGCGCCAGACCAAGTCATCGCGCGCGGGACTCCCTGGATGGCTATGGGGCGTAGTCGGCTTGATCGCCGGCTTCGCGCTCGCCCAATACTTCCAGCAGTCGGCCCCGGAACCGGTCGCCACGGTAATGCCCAAGTCCTCCAATAGCGCCTCGTCCGGCAGCGATTCGGCGGGTAATACAGGCGATGGCGCCTCATCAAGCGGTACTGCCAACGAGGACGCCGCCGAGTCGCGCATGCCGACCTTCGAGTTCTATACCTTGTTACCGGAATCGGAGGTCATCGCACCCAAGGTGGATAACACCGCAGTGCCCAGTCGCGATGGCGAGAGATCGCCGGACACCAGCGACGACCGTGCTGACGACCGTGCTGACGAGGTGGTGGCCGATCCTTCAGCCGATGGGCTCAAGTACATGCTGCAGGCGGCCTCGTTTCGCAAGGTCGCCGATGCCAAGCGTCTCGCAAGCCGGCTTCAGGATCTCGGACTGATCGCCAAGATCACCGAAGTGCAAACCTCCAACAACGAAACCTGGCATCGTGTTCAGGTCGGCCCCTACCAAGACACGAATGAGCTGACGCGCGCCCAGGATCTGATGGTGACACAAGGCATCGAGCCACTGCTGATCAAGCTGCAGAACTGAAGGAGTGACCGGGCGGCTTGATTTCCCTGTTTGCCGCCCGCATTACCGTAAGCACAATGGCATGCGTCGCCACCGTTTTATCGCCTGGGGGCCACAGGCGCCTCGGCAATCAAGTCATCGGGTGCCCGACACCCCACAAGGAGCTCCCATCCATGACCACGATCGTATCCGTACGTCGCGGCGAACATGTCGCCCTCGCCGGCGATGGTCAGGTTTCGCTCGGCAACACGGTGATGAAGGGCAACGCCAGCAAGGTACGCCGCATTCACCATGGCAAGGTGCTGGCCGGTTTCGCCGGCGGCACGGCCGACGCCTTCACCCTGTTCGAGCGCTTCGAGGCCCAGTTGGATAAGTACCAGGGACATCTGGTCAAGGCCGCCGTCGAGCTTTCCAAGGAGTGGCGCACCGACCGTGCCCTGCGGCGTCTGGAAGCGATGCTCGCCGTGGCCGACAAGAACGCTTCGCTAATCCTCACCGGCAATGGCGACGTCGTCGAACCCGAACGCGGAATCATCGCCATCGGCTCCGGCGGCCACTACGCCCAGGCCTCCGCACGCGCCCTGCTCGAGAACACCGAGCTCGACGCGCGCGCCATTACCGAGAAGTCGCTCGAAATCGCCGGCGATATCTGCGTCTTCACCAATCAAAACATCACCCTAGAGGAGCTGTGAGTCACGCTCACCGCTCCCGGGCAGCATAGGGCTTCGTCATGACACAGATGACTCCCCGCGAGATCGTCCACGCACTGGATCAGTACATCATCGGCCAGCAGGAAGCCAAGCGCTCGGTGGCCATCGCCCTGCGCAATCGCTGGCGCCGCATGCAGCTCGACGACAGTCTGCGCGGCGAGGTAGTGCCCAAGAACATCCTGATGATTGGCCCCACGGGGGTCGGCAAGACAGAGATCGCCCGCCGCCTGGCCAAGCTGGCCGGGGCGCCATTCATCAAGATCGAGGCGACCAAATTCACCGAAGTGGGCTATGTCGGCCGCGACGTCGAGTCGATCGTCCGTGACCTGGTCGAGATGGCCATGAAGATGGTCCGCGAGCAGGCCAAGGAAGAAGTCGCTCACAAGGCCGAGGACGCCACCGAAGAGCGCATTCTCGACGCACTTTTACCCCGGCCGCGCGGCAGCGAGTACGACCATGCCCACGACGACTCCTCGACACGTCAGACCTTCCGCAAGAAACTTCGCGAAGGTCAGCTCGACGACAAGGAGATCGACATCGAGGTCACGCCTCAAGGCGGTAATGTCGATATCTCTGCGCCGCCGGGCATGGAAGAGATGACCAATCAGCTGCAAAGCATGTTCTCCAACATGGGCAAGCAGACGTCGGAGTCGCGTCGCGTGACCGTCGAGGAAGCAAGGCGATTGCTGCACGACGAAGAAGCCGCCAAGCTTGTCAACGAAGAGCAAATCAAGAACCGCGCCATCGAGGCGGTCGAGCAGAACGGCATCGTCTTCCTCGACGAGATCGACAAGGTCGCCAAGGGGGGTGACTCAGGCAGCGGCGGCGATGTCTCCCGCGAAGGCGTACAGCGCGACCTGCTGCCGCTGATCGAGGGGTCGACGGTGTCCACCAAGCATGGCATGGTCAATACGGACCATATCCTGTTCATCGCCTCGGGAGCGTTCCACCTCTCCAAGCCATCGGACTTGATCCCCGAATTGCAGGGGCGCCTGCCGATCCGTGTGGAACTGCAAGCGCTGACGCCGGATGACTTCAAGCGCATCCTCACCGAGCCATCCGCAGCACTGACCCGACAATACCAGGCGCTACTGGCCACCGATGGCCTGGAGGTGAACTTCACCGATGAAGGCATCACGCGCATCGCCGAGATCGCCTGGCAGGTCAACGAAGGCACCGAAAACATCGGCGCCCGGCGTCTGCATACGGTGATGGAACGCCTGCTCGAGGAGCCATCCTTCCAGGGAGGCGACATGGCAAGCCCGCTGACCATCGATGCCGCCTATGTCGACGAGCAACTCGGCGAACTAGCCACCGACGAAGACCTGTCGCGGTACATTCTCTAAGACGCGGCTACGCCGCTCGAAGTCGGAAGACCGGCGCTTCGCGCCTCGGAAGAAGGAAGAGGAACCTCTACCCTGACGTACCTCTTCCTTCTTGCTTCTTCCGTCTTCCTTCTCACCGGAGGTGTTCATGTCCGCACCCGTTCCCACACGCATCCATTACCACAAGCAAGCTCGCGAGCTAGAGCTCGGCTATGCCGATGACACATCCTACCGTCTGCCGACGGAGCTGTTGCGCGTGTTCTCGCCCTCCGCCGAGGTTCGCGGCCACGGCCCGGACACCGCTGTCCTGCAGGTTGGCAAGAAGGATGTCGGCCTCCAGAACATCACCCAGGTCGGGCGTTATGCCCTCAAGCTGCACTTCGATGATGGCCACGACAGCGGCCTGTACAGCTGGGACTACCTCTATGAAATGGCCCACCATCAAGAGCAATGGTGGGCCGATTACCTGCGCCGTCTCGAGGAAGCCGGTGCCTCACGCGAGCCTTCCACCATCACCATCAAGGAGTTATAAGACACCCCGGCGTGGCGACAAACGCCGGGGCCGACGTTACAATACAACTCCACTTCCACGCACCGCGCGGGCACTCCACGCCTGCCCAAGGAAAGGTCATGGACAAGCGCACGACCCACTTCGGTTATCAGGAAGTTCCGATCGAGGAGAAAGCCGACCGGGTGGCGCAAGTCTTCCATTCGGTCGCCGCCCGCTATGATGTCATGAACGATCTCATGTCGTTCGGCGTGCATCGCCTCTGGAAACGCCTGACGCTCGAGCGTGCCGGTGTCCGCCCCGGCCATCACGTGCTCGATATCGCTGGCGGTACCGGCGACCTTGCGCTCAAGTTCTCGCGCCTGGTCGGTCCTCGCGGTCGTGTGGTCCTCGCCGACATCAACGCCTCGATGCTGCATGTGGGCCGCGACAAGCTGCTCGATAACGGTGTCGGCGACAATGCCGAATACGTGCAGGCCAATGCCGAAGCGCTGCCCTTCGCCGACAACAGCTTCGACTGCATCACCATCGCCTTCGGCCTACGCAACGTCACCGACAAGGAGGCCGCGCTGCGTTCCATGGCGCGCGTGCTCAAGCCTGGCGGCCGCCTGTTGATACTGGAATTTTCCAAGCCGGCGAGCGCTGCGCTGTCGCGCCTCTACGACGAATATTCCTTCCGCGTCTTGCCGCGTATGGGCGAATGGGTCGCCCAGGACGGCGAGAGCTATCGCTACCTGGCCGAATCGATTCGCATGCATCCCGATCAGGAAACCCTCAAGGCGATGATGGAAGACGCCGGGCTCGAACGTGTCGAGTACACCAACATGACCGGGGGCGTCGTCGCCCTGCACCGTGGCATCAAACTATGAGGCCGTCATGCCGGTGATGCTCACTCCCCTGCTGGCCAGCGCGGAAACGTTGATCAACGGGCTGCTGGCACACGATCCCGCTTCGCCCTCGCGCTTGGAACAGCTTGCCGGACAGTGCATATCGCTGCGTCTGGAACGCCCGTCCCTGGCGGTGCTGGTGTGTTTCGACACCCACGGCATCACCCTGCTCGCCCAGCACGATCCCGACGAGGCCGATAGCGACGTGGTCGTCGAGCTGGATGTCGAGACCCTGGGCGCGCTGCTGAGTGGCGAACGTGTCGAGGCGCTGATGTTCGCCGGGCGGCTGTCGGTGCGCGGACGCACACATGTACTCGAACGCGCCAGTCAGTTGCTCAGTGATCTGGAAATCGACTGGGAAGCCGAGCTCGCAAACTGGCTAGGCGACATGCCCGCGCATAGCCTGTCGCAAGGCTTGCGACGCCTGAACCGCTTCGGCCTGCGCACACGCGGCGAGTTGCGACGCGACGTGCATGAATACCTGACCGAAGAAGCACGGCTACTGCCCAGTCGTACGCAATGGGAGATCGCCCGCGAGCATCTGACGCAACTAGGCCTGGCCACCGACCGACTCGAAGCGCGCCTGGACCAGCTGGTCCGCGAAATCGAACGTCGCCGACAGGAGGAGCACGCGTCGTGAGTTTGCGGTTGTTTCGTATCGGCTGGGTGATCGCGCGTTTCCGCCTCGACACCCTGATTCCCGCAGCGCGCCTCCCCGGCATACTGCGCGTGGCGATGAAGCTCTCGCCACTGCGCTTGCTGCCCACCGGAGCGCATACTCGGGGCAAGCGCCTACGCCTGGCGCTCGAAGACCTGGGCCCGATTTTCGTCAAGTTCGGCCAGATGCTATCCACCCGCCGTGATCTTCTACCGCCGGATATTGCTGACGAACTCAAACGTCTACAGGATCAGGTACCGCCGTTTCCCGGCGAGCAGGCCCGTGCGCTGGTAGAAGAAGAACTCGGCATGGACATCGATGCCGCCTTCGCCGAGTTTACTCGCGACCCGCTTGCCTCGGCCTCGATCGCCCAGGTGCACGGCGCGCGCCTGCACAGCGGCGAAGAGGTAGTGGTCAAGATCATTCGCCCCAACATCGATGGCGTGATACGCAAGGACATCGGCCTGCTGTATACCTTCGCGCACCTGCTCAAGCGTGTTCCCGAAGCCAAGCGTCTACGTCCCGTCGAGGTCGTTGCCGACTACGAGGCCACGCTGTTCGATGAACTGGATCTGCACAAGGAAGCGGCCAACACCTCGCAACTCAAGCGCAACTTCCGCGATTCGCCGCTGCTTTACGTGCCGGCGATTCACTGGTCGCTGACACGCAAGCAGGTAATGGTTCAGGAGCGTATCCACGGCATTCCGGTGGCCGACATGGACGCCCTGCAAGCGGCCGGCATCGACTTGCGCCGACTCGCCGAGCGCGGTGTGGAGATCTTCTTCACCCAGGTGTTTCGCGATAACTTCTTCCATGCCGACATGCACCCCGGCAATATCTTCGTGTCCGCCGACAATCCGCACGATCCGCAGTACATCGCCATCGATTGCGGGATCGTCGGCAGCCTGACCCGCGAGGACCAGGATTACCTGGCCCGCAACCTGCTCGCTTTCTTCCGCCAGGACTACTACGAAGTCGCCGTATTGCACATCGAATCGGGCTGGGTCGGCGAGGACACCCGCGCCAACGAGTTCGCCGCCGCCATTCGTGCGGTCTGCGAGCCGATTCTCGAGAAGCCGCTCAAGGACATTTCCTTCGGCCAGGTGCTGCTGGGGCTGTTTCAGACCGCGCGGCGCTTCAACATGGAAGTCCAGCCGCAGTTGGTGCTGTTGCAGAAAACGCTGCTCAACATCGAAGGGCTCGGCCGCCAGTTGTACCCGGACCTGGACTTGTGGAGCACCGCCAAGCCTTACCTGGAACAGTGGATGAAGGAGCGCGCCGGGCCACGCGGCTTCTGGGACGCCTTGACCAAGCACGCGCCCGAACTCTCGCGACAGTTGCCCGAGCTGCCCGTGCTAGCCCACCAGGCCCTCACCCGCAATGAAGACAGCCACCGCCAGCAGCGCCAGCAAACCGAGGCGCTCAATGCCTTGCGGCGGCGCTTGCGCGGTGCCGGAACACGGGCGCGACGGCTACGCTTCGGAACGCTGTTGGTTGCCATCGCTTTAGCTTGGCAGCCTCTCTGGGAATGGGCGCATAATCAGCCCTGGCCAGTGCTCACCGCCGCCGCGCTCGGCCTGCTATTGATTGCCTGGCGTTAACATCCCCTCTCAGCGCGCAATGTTGCTGCTATCATCTACCCATCATCCTCTTTGTCTCGGAACCGTCACATCATGAGTGATACGCTTTCCCAGCTATCGGACGTCCTGGCCGCACGCCGCCATGCCGCCCCCGACAGCTCGTACGTTGCCAAGCTCCATGCCCAGGGCCTCAACAAGATCCTGGAGAAAGTTGGTGAGGAGGCTACCGAAACCCTGCTTGCCGCCAAGGATGCCGAACACGGCGACGATAAAACGCGTCAGGCATTGGTCGCCGAAACCGCCGACCTGTGGTTTCATAGCCTGGTGATGCTGTCGCATCTGGACATCGATCACCAAGCCGTTCTGGACGAGCTGGCCCGTCGCTTCGGCGTCTCCGGCCTGGACGAGAAGGCGGCACGACAATCACGCTAATCGGCTCGGCCACATCCGAGCATGAAGGAGAGCTCCCATGTTAGGTGGAATCAGTATCTGGCAACTGCTGATCGTTCTCGGCATCGTCATCCTGATCTTCGGTACCAAGAAGCTCCGCAACCTCGGCAGCGACCTGGGAGGCGCCGTTAAAGGCTTCAAGAGCGCCGTCGGCGAAGAGGAACAGCAAAAAGCGCAAGACGACGAGGACACGAGGCAGCAGCGTGTCGAGCATGAGGCAAACGACGAGACGCTCGACACCCAATCGAAAGCCTCTCCATCGTCCAAGGCCGACGAAACCTCCGAGCGGAAGTAACCGCCATGTTCGATATGGGCTTTCTCGAACTGATGATCATCGGTGTCGTGGCCCTGTTGGTGCTAGGGCCCGAGCGTCTGCCCACGGCGGCGCGCACCGTGGGCCTATGGATCGGCAAGATCAAGCGCACAGTGTCCGGCATGCAGCGTGAAATCAACGCACAGCTGGAAGCCGAGGATCTGCGCCAGAAGCTCAACGAGCAACAACGCAAGCTCGATGCCGGTCTGCACAAGGTCCGCGACGGGGTCGAACGCCACGCCGACGACACCGATACGCATCACGCCAGATCACGCCGGGACCCGGCGGCACCTGGACCGGATGATGACGCCTCGGCGGCACGTCCTGCCACCTCCCGTGAAACACCCGATGCCTCGTCCGCCAAGGATTCCAACACCCCATGAGCGATACATCGTCTCGCGAGCCGGAGGAGCACGCCCAGACACCCCTGGTCGAACACCTGATCGAGCTGCGCTCGCGGCTAGTCAAGGCGGTAGCCGTGATCGTCGCCATCTTCGCGGCGCTTTACGCCTTCTCCAATGACATCTACAGCTTCGTTGCCGACCCGCTGATGGCGCTCTTGCCAGAAGGCGCGCAGATGATCGCCACCGAGGTGGCCTCACCGTTCCTGGCGCCTTTCAAGCTGACGCTGTTCACGGCCTTGTTCATCGCCGTTCCCTTCGTGCTCTACCAGGCCTGGGCATTCATCGCGCCGGGCCTCTACCGGCACGAGAAGACGTTGGCATTTCCCCTGCTCGCCTCGAGCATCCTGTTGTTCTACGGCGGCGTGGCCTTCGCCTATTTCGCGGTCTTCCCCCTGTTGTTCGACTTCTTTGTCCACACCGGGCCGGAGAACGTCACGGTCATGACCGATATCAATCAGTATCTCAATTTCGTGCTCAAGCTTTTCTTCGCCTTCGGTGCGGCCTTCGAGATTCCCATCGCCACTTTCCTGCTGATCTGGACCGGCGCGACCAGTGTCGAGAGTCTCGGCAAGAAACGCCCCTACGTGCTCGTCGGCTGCTTCGTGGTCGGCATGCTGATGACACCCCCGGATGTGGTCTCCCAGAGCCTGCTCGCCGTCCCCATGTGGCTGCTGTTCGAGATCGGCATTCTCTTCGGCCGCCTGGTTCCGCGTCGCCGGCACGACACTGATGACGAGTCACATAGCGAAAGCTGATATCCCGATAGGTGGACCGCTCTTCTAGCCCGCCGCCACTGTCATATATCTGTCACAAAGGAGCGTCATACTGTCGCCCCAATAGTTGGTCACCCCCGACGACAGGGAGCTCATGATGGACGGTACGCGCTCTTCCGATGTTCCCCTCGGTAGCGACAACGTCACCTCTCAGGAGGGCGGTGAAACACCCCCGCTTCGCGTCAACCGCACGCGCACGGGCATTCACGCCAAGCCCGCGCCATCCCCCGGGGCCGATCTCGACGATCCAGTACTGTACTTCAACCGTGAGCTCTCGCACCTGCAGTTCAATATCCGTGTACTCGAGCAGTCCCTGGACCCTTCGCATCCGCTGCTCAACCGGCTGATGTTCCTGCTGATCTTCTCTTCCAATCTGGACGAGTTCTTCGAGATTCGCGTGGCCGGACTCAAGCATCAGATCGCCCTGGCCCGCGAGGAAAGCGGCGCCGATGGCATGCCGCCACGCCAGGTGCTGACCGAGATATCGCGCATCGCCCACGAGCAGGTCGAGCGGCAATACCACATCCTCAACGAGACGTTGATTCCCGCGCTCGAGGAACAGGGCCTACGCTTCCGGCGCCGTACGCAGTGGACCGAGGCCCAGGCCGATTGGGTACGCGAGTATTTTGCCGAGGAGATCATGCCGGTGATCAGCCCCATCGGCCTCGACCCTTCGCATCCCTTTCCGCGCCTGGTTAACAAGAGCTTGAACTTCATCGTCGAACTCGAAGGCACCGATGCCTTCGGTCGTGAAGGGGGACTTGCCATCCTGCCCGCACCACGCTCGCTGCCACGCTTGATGCGCCTGCCACGCGAGCTGAGCGAGGCTGGCTATACCGAATATGTCTTCCTGTCGTCGATGATCCACGCCCATGCTCAGGAGGTATTTCCCGGCATGCAGGTGCGCGGTTGCTACCAATTCCGCCTGACGCGCAACGCCGATCTGGCCGTTGACCCCGAAGACGTTTCGGACCTGGCCTCGGCCTTGCGCGGGGAACTGCTGGCACGACGCTATGGCAGCGGCGTACGCCTCGAGGTGGCCGATAATTGCCCCGACCGGTTGACGCACTTCCTGCTCACCCAGTTCGAACTCGAGGCGGCGGATCTGTACCGCGTATCCGGCCCGGTCAACCTTACCCGGCTGATGTCGGTACTCAGCGACGTCGACCGCCCCGATCTTTTGTATCGCACCTTCACGCCCGGTTTACCGCGTCAGGTCAAGAGCGACGTCAGCCTGTTCTCGCAGATCGCCCAGAACGACATTCTGCTGCACCATCCCTTCCAGTCGTTTGCACTGATCGAGGACTGGCTCCAGGAGGCCGCCAGCGATCCGGACGTGCTGGCGATCAAGCAAACCCTGTACCGAA
This sequence comes from Chromohalobacter sp. 48-RD10, assembly GCF_029889785.1. Taxonomy (NCBI): domain Bacteria; kingdom Pseudomonadati; phylum Pseudomonadota; class Gammaproteobacteria; order Oceanospirillales; family Halomonadaceae; genus Chromohalobacter; species Chromohalobacter sp. 48-RD10. Next base: position 21,906 of record NZ_JARANX010000016.1, read on the forward strand.
CCGGCGCCGATTCGCCCATCGTTAGCGCCCTGGTCGATGCCGCACGCAACGGTAAGGAAGTCACCGTGGTCATCGAGCTGCGGGCGCGTTTCGACGAGGCCGACAACCTCGCGCTGGCATCGCGTCTTCAGGAAGCCGGCGCCATCGTCATCTACGGCGTCATGGCCTACAAGACCCATGCCAAGATGCTCCACATGGTCCGCCGTGAACGCGGTGCGCTGCGCTACTACGCGCATCTAGGCACCGGCAACTATCACTCCAAGACCGCCAAGTTGTACACCGACTACAGTCTGCTCACTGCCAACGAGACGCTGTGCGAAGATGTTCACAAAGTCTTTCAGCAGCTCTCGGGAATGGGCAAACCGCGTCAGATCGATACGCTCCTGCACGCGCCGTTCGTGCTGCACGACCGCCTGGTGTCGATGATTGATCGCGAAGCGCGCTACGCGGAAAAGGGTCACAAGGCACAGCTGATCATCAAGTGCAATTCGTTGACCGAGCCGCAGCTGATCCGCGCGTTGTATCGCGCTTCGCGCGCCGGCGTGCAGTGCGACCTGATCGTTCGCGGCATGTGCTGCCTGCGCCCCGGGATCGAAGGAATCTCCGACAATATCCGGGTGCGCTCGATCATCGGCCGCTTCCTGGAGCACACCCGCGTTTTCCACTTCCACAATGGCGGCAAGCCCGAAACCTGGTGCTCCAGCGCGGACTTCATGGAGCGCAACATGTTTCGCCGCGTGGAGACCTGCTTCCCACTGCTCGACAAGAAGCTCGCCCAGCGCGTGCGCAAGGACCTGACAACTTACATGGTAGACAACTGCCAAAGCTGGGAGCTACAAACCGATGGTCGTTATCGCCTCCTCGACGCCGGCGATGCCGAACCTGTCAGCACCCAGGAAACCCTGCTCTACGCCTACGCCGCCAAGCCCTGACCTCGAAGCTCGAAGCTCGAAGCTCGAAGCTCGAAGCTCGAAGGCAGCCTAAAACAAAACGCCTCCGCCGCAATAAGCGACGGAGGCGTTGTTTCTTTTCAGCGTCCAGCCAAGTAGCGGCGCTTGTATCGCTTTCAGTTATACCCCGACCTGGCCACCATCGTCTTTCTGGATCACGACCGTGGCCGCCCGTGGACGCACGTTGTCAGCGGCAGCGCGCGTGGCATCCTGCGTCGCGGCATCGGGGTTCGCCGGCCAATTGCCGGGGTGCTGGATATTGATAAATAACGCTGTCTTGTCGGGCGTAGCGAAGATCCCCGTTACTTCGCAGCCATTGGGGCCGACCGCGAACCGCTTGAGATGCTGCTGATTGCCGGCATCCACCACCGAGGCTTGGCCACTATCGTGTGATAAGGCATTCGGCACCACCGCCAGCACTTGGTCGTTGGTCTGCTCGGCGACGCCATCGTAGCCATTATCGGTCTCGATCCAGAGGATGCCCTGGCCATCGCCCCGCGCGTCATACCACAGTCCATCGGGGCTGGCGAACTGGTTATGTTCGGTCAGCCCTGAGAGGTTGGTCGTGTCGTCCGCGGCGGCACCGAACACGAACACCTCCCAGTCGAAACGCGTGACATCATCGCCTCGCTCCCGCCAACGCAGAATCTGACCACTTTCGTTATCGGCCCGTGGATTGGCGGCATTGGTGGGAGCCGTGGCATAGCCAGCACCCGCAGCATCGATATCGCCGCCGTGGGTGTAGGTCGGCTGAGTATTCTCCGCTGTACGGTCGGCGTTGTTGGTCAACGTCATGTAGACCTCACCGGACACAGGGTCGACGGTCCCCCATTCGGGACGGTCCATCGGCGTAGCACCGAGCAGATCGGCGGCGTCGCAGGTATGCACGATGACGCCTGCCCGATCGTCCTCCGCCAGCGATAGGGCCTGCGCCAGCGTGCGCCCGTCTGCCACGCGCGCATCCGGTTCGAGGGGCAGCCACTCACCACTGCCATCGGCGTTGAATCGCGCGACGTAGAGCGTGCCTTGGTCCATATATTTGGCGCCCAAGGCCAAGCGATCGTAACCCTCACCGGGACGATTGGCATCCGTCGGATCCCATTTGGCATCGGAGACGAACTTGTAGATATATTCATTGCGCGAGTCGTGCCCGGAGTAGAAAACTACCGGCTCTCCCGCGGTTAGTTTGCCAGGCCAGCAGCCCTCGTGGCGAAAGCGTCCCAGCGCGGTGCGCTTCACCGCCCGGGATTGACCAGCGTAGGGGTCGATCTCCACGACATAACCGAAGGTGCGTGTCTCGTTACGATAGTCGTTCCGAGGCTCCTCACCCTGCGGTGTGACATCGAAACGCGCGAACTCGTCCTCGCGCTCGCCATCGGTGCCGGCGGCGGTCTCCCAGCCATAGCGGCCGCGTTCGGTGGGCAGCCCCAGGCGCGCATCATCGATATTCAACTCGCCTCGGTTGACGAAGACCTCAGGCCAGTTTTCCTCGCAGGTCAGGTAGGTGCCCCATGGCGTGAAGCCATTGGCACAGTTGTTGTTGGTGCCTCGCGTGCGCGTGCCATCCGCTGAATAACGGGTTCTGACATAGTCGCTGCCGGCCACGGGCCCTGCCAAGTCCATCGGCGTAGCGCTGGTGAAGCGGCGATTGTGGGCGTCGCCGAGCACATGTACCCAGTGGCCATCTTCCTGCTTGCGAACCCGCACGATGGTGACGCCATGGGCGTTGATCTCGGTGCGCACCTCGTCGGCGGGACGCTGGCCTGCATCGGCATTCGTCGGCCCACCGCGCGGCGCCCAGAGCGCCTTCTGGTCGATGTACTCGTTGTTGAGGGCCAGCAGGAAGTCTCGCGAGGCATTATCCTTGCCCAGCGGGAAGGCATGCATGCCGTCGTGATGCATCCCCACGCTGCGGGCCTGTGTCTCGGCGGTCATCTCCTGCTCGTGATGCCAAGTCGGCCCTTTCTCATCCAGCGGCGTGCCCCAGGGAATCAACACCTGGGCGGTATAGCCCTCGGGCACTACCACGGCATCAGTGCGCGAGCCACGCAGCGATTCGAATGCCAGCGCCAGCGGCGTCTTCTGGGCACCGCTTTCCTGCGCCCTGGCCATATTGAGACCGCCGAAGCCACCCAACATACCCAAGGCGGCCAGGCTCAGGCCGCCGCGCATGATGTCGCGTCGCGACACATGGCGTGCCATCACCGATGAAAACGGCTCGTTATTGCTAGGATTCAGGTTGCTGTGATTCTCGATTTCCTTGCTCATGGTCTCTCCTCACGGCGATCGACCGACAGGATCGTCGGGCACAAGTTATATGTGCCTTACCTTAGAGAGACGATATGACAGAAGGATGAAGTCCTTCAGGCTCGTGAGTCACGCAATCGCTCGGCGGCCAATGTCAGCAGGTGCTCGGTACCTTCCCAACCCAGGCAGGCATCGGTGATGGAGACGCCATAACGCATGGCCCCCGGCTGCAACGGCTGTTTGCCTTCGTGCAGGTGGCTTTCCAGCATCACGCCGATCACATCGCGATTGCCAGCCAGACGTTGTTCGAGCACATCGAACATGACCTCGATCTGGCGGCGATGGTCCTTGCGTGAATTGGCATGGCTGCAGTCGATCATCAGGCGCGGCGCGATGCCGGCGTTGTGTAGCTCGCGGCGACAGGCATGCACCGAGTCCGCATCGTAGTTGGGCTTGCCATGTCCGCCCCGCAGCACGATGTGGGTATGCGGGTTGCCCTCTGCCTCGCGCATCGCCGGGCGCCCGGTATCGTCGAGGGCGAAATGACGGTGCGGGTGCGCAGCGGACTGCATCGCAGCAATGGCGACATCGACGCTGCCATCAGTACCGTTCTTGAAGCCTACTGGGGCGCGCAGGCCACTGGCGAGTTCACGATGGATCTGCGACTCGGTAGTACGCGCCCCGATGGCCACCCAACTGAGCAGGTCCTCCAGGTATGGCGCGGCCATCGGCTGCAGCAATTCGGTGGCCACGGGCATGCCCAGGGCAGCGATGTCACGCATCAAGCGCCGCGAAACCTCCAGGCCCTGCGCCATGTCGTCACTGCCATCCAGATGCGGATCATAGGCGAACCCCTTCCAACCCACGGTGGTACGCGGCTTTTCGACATAGACGCGCATGACCATCAGCAAGCGGTCATCAAAGCGCGCGGCAAGCTCGCTAAGCTTTTCGGCGTATGCCAGCGCCGCGCGCGGGTCGTGAATCGAGCAGGGCCCCACCACGACCAGCAGGCGATCATCGCGGCCATCGAGAATGGCCTGGATCTCGCCACGCTGGCGTTCGATCTGCGCCTCAAGATCACTTTCCAGAGGCAGGCGCTGCTTGAGTTCACCCGGTGTGGGCAAGGGCTGATGAGAGGGTGCCGTAGCAACCTCGGAGTGTTGGGGCATCGTCAAGGGTGCGTTCATGTCGAGTCTCTTGTCTGGGCTGTCCGTCACGGGCAGACAGCGGAACTTCGTGTTCGGTGGATACCACCCAGCGTTTCACGGTCGGAGGTGGCCGCTAGAGCCGACCGGACGTCGCTAAATCGCCAATAATATAGTGCCTGCGTGCTCTGCCATGCGCCGCCGATCTCGAACATGTTTCGCTCCTATGCCATTCGTCAAAAAGGGATGGATTAAACGCAAAAACCCCCGATCGGGTTGCCGACCGGGGGTTCGAAGACGCTGGAGGCAACCCGGGGTGGGGCGTGCCTCACGGCGTATCAGGTCATGAGACCCTATCGCCGGGCACGCCGGGGCTAAACCAATACCAATAGCTAAAGCCAAAGAACGCGCGCACGGCACTTTCCGCTGCCTGAATCGGCAGGGAATGCATGCTTGCGGTGGCTGATGCTATCGACATGGGTTGACTCCTGAACATGCCCTCATCCTACACGGCTGTCGCCATTTGACAAGCCCGCGGCAGGGCTATCGCTCATCGCAAGTGACGGCCGCCGTCGACAGGCAGTATCGCACCGGTCACGAAATCGTTGTCGAGCAGATAACGCAGCGTCTGATAAATGACCCCCGGCCCCGGCACCTTGGCCATCAACGACTTAGCCTTGGCCTTCTCGGCATAGGCTTCGTCGTCACCGTCGCCCAGCATGATCAAGGCCGGCGCGATGGCGTTGACCTGAATACTCGGCGCGTACATCGCGGCAAACGACAGGGTCAGATTGTCCAGCCCCGCCTTGGTCGCCGCATAGGCGGCGTGCTTGCGTGAGCCCTTCTGGCTGACGTAATCGGTCATGTGGATGATGTCGCGCTGCGGTTCCTGGCAGGCATCCAGCAGCTCGCGGGCATGCAGGTTGATCAGGTACGGGGCCTGCATGTGCACGCGAAACAGGCGTTCGAAATTGGCGCCGGCATCGTCGTCTAGGCTGTCCGGCGCCCAGTCGCTGGCATTATGGACGATGGCACGCAGCGACGAGGTCTGTGCCTTGAGGCGTGCGAGGAAGTCGTGAATGCCCGCCTCGCTGGAAAAGTCCGCCGGCAGGGTCACCGCCCCACGCCGACGCAATCCCTCCAGAGACTCACGTTCTCGACGGTAGCTCATGATCACCGGCTGGCCATCGTCGAGCAGGCGCTCCACACAATGGCGCCCCAGGCGCTGGGCGCCACCCGTGACGAGAATCGGTGATTGGCTCATGCGTCGTCCTCCGCGCGGCGCTCCCCGGGCGATAGCGGCACGCGCTCGGGCGTATCGTCCGGCAGTGGAATCAGCGGCACACGCGGGGCATAGGCAAAGACATCCGAGAAGACTCGTTCAGGATCAAGCCCCAATGGCGCCAGCGTATCGACACACGCATAGACCATGCCCGGAGAGCCGGAGAGATAGACATCGTCACCGGACACGTCCCCCAGCGCGTCGGCAAGGATCGCATCGATACGCCCGACGTGGCGTGTCACGCCCGTTGGCGTGCTCAATCCGGGGTCGCTCTCCTCGCTGACGGTGTGCATCTCGACATGCGTATGCTCGGCGGCCCATTGCAGCGCCAGGCTTTCCAGATACAGATCCCGTGGATGCTTGACCGCCCACCACAACCGAATCGGGCCCGGATGCTCGTTGGCCAGCGCAGCCTCGACGATGGCCTTCATCTGAGCGAAACCGGTGCCTGCCGCAATCAGGGTCAGCGGCCGCCGGCTGTGCGTATCCAGTACGCAGCCGCCATTGGGCAGACGCACCGTCAACTGGGCGGCATGCACTAAGATTTCGCGCAAGCGTGCCGAGTTGCTGCGTTCCGGCCAATGCTGGACGTGCAACTCGATGATGCCGTCGTCGACATGGGCGTTGGCGATGGAGAACGGCACCCAGGTATCGTCGTCCAGCTTGAGTTCCAGATACTGGCCAGGGGCATGCGCGATCGCCTCGCGGCGCCCCGTCAGATGGACGCGAAATACGTCGGTCGTCAGGTCCTCGACCGACTCGACATGGCAGCTCAGCGTCTTAGGCGTCATCGTGTCCTCGTTCGTCGCTCTGGGGCGAATGGCGGGGTGCCGGTGGCGGCGTCGTGATGCCGTATTCCTCCCAGCGCGCGTCGACACGCTGCTTGACGGCATCATCCATGACGATGGGCGTGCCCCACTCGCGGTCGGTTTCGCCTGCCCATTTGGTAGTGGCATCGAATCCCATCTTCGAGCCCAGGCCTGGTACCGGCGAGGCGAAGTCGAGATAGTCGATCGGCGTGTTCTCGACCATGACCGTATCGCGCGCCGGATCCATGCGCGTGGTGATGGCCCAGATCACGTCTTCCCAGTTGCGCGCGTCGACATCGTTATCGAGCACGATCACGAACTTGGTGTACATGAACTGGCGCAAGAAGCTCCAGACGCCCATCATCACGCGCTTGGCGTGGCCCGGGTACTGCTTTTTCATGGTCACCACCGCCATGCGGTAGGAACAGCCCTCCGGTGGCAGGTAGAAATCGACGATCTCAGGAAATTGCTTGCGCAGGATCGGCACGAACACTTCGTTGAGTGCCAGGCCAAGGACGGCGGGTTCGTCCGGCGGCCGCCCCGTATAGGTGGAATGATAGATCGGGTCGCGGCGATGCGTGATGCGCTCGACGGTGAAGACCGGGAACGTCTCGACCTCGTTGTAGTAGCCGGTATGATCGCCATAAGGGCCTTCCGGCGCCGTATCGTCGGGGTAGAGGTAACCCTCGAGAACGATTTCGCTGGACGCAGGCACTTCTAGATCGGCATGGCCGCACTTGACCAGCTCGGTGCGCGAGCCGCGTAGCAAGCCGGCGAAGGCGTATTCGGAAAGACTGTCCGGCACCGGCGTCACCGCACCGAGAATGGTCGCCGGATCGGCGCCCAGCGCTACCGCCACCGGGAACGGTTCGCCCGGGTGGGCTTGCTGCCATTCCTGAAAATCCAGCGCTCCGCCGCGATGCGAGAGCCAGCGCATGATCAGGCGGTTCTTGCCCAGTTTCTGCTGGCGGTAGATGCCCAGATTCTGGCGCTCCTTATGGGGCCCCTTGGTCACCACCAGCGACCAGGTCACCAGCGGCGCCACATCGCCCGGCCAGCAATGCTGGATCGGCAGTTGGTCGAGATCGACATCATCGCCTTCGCGGATCACTTCCTGGCATGGCGCCTTACGCAACGTCTTGGGCCCCATGCTCATCACCTGCTTGAAGATCGGCAGCTTTTCCCAGGCATCGCGGAAGCCTTTGGGCGGCTCAGGCTCCTTGAGAAACGCCAGCAGTTCGCCGACCTCGCGCAGCGCGGCTATCGAGTCCTGTCCCATACCCAGCGCAACACGTTCAGGCGTCCCGAACAGGTTGCCCAGCAACGGCATGGCATGTCCCTTAACGTTCTCGAACAGCAACGCCGGTCCGCCCGCGCGCAGCGTGCGATCACAGATCTCGGTGACCTCCAGGTAAGGATCGACCTCCGCCGTGATTCGCTGGAGCTCGCCACGTTCCTCCAGCGCCGCGATGAAATCGCGCAAGTCCCGATATTTCATGTGGTTTTCCGTGCCAGAACGCGAAAAGGGCAGCATAACATGCCGCCCTTTCATTGACCGCCCATCGGCCTTCAGTCCGGCGATATCTTGCACGCGTCAGCCGAGGCAGGCCAGCATCAACGTTTTTTCATGGCCTCGAAGAACTCGATATTCGTCTTCGTATCCTTCAAGCGATCGATCAGGAACTCGGTCGCGGCCACGTCTTCCATGGGATTGAGTAACTTGCGCAAGATCCACATGCGCTGCATTTCTTCCTCGGAGGCAATGAGGTCCTCGCGCCGGGTACCGGAACGTCGAATGTTGAGTGCCGGATAGACGCGCTTCTCGGCCAGCTTGCGGTCCAGATGGGCTTCCATGTTACCCGTACCCTTGAACTCCTCGAAGATCACTTCATCCATCTTCGAGCCAGTGTCGACCAGCGCGGTGGCGATAATCGTCAGACTGCCGCCCTCTTCGATGTTGCGTGCCGCACCGAAAAAGCGTTTGGGCTTCTCCAGGGCATGGGCATCGACACCACCGGTCAACACCTTGCCGGAAGACGGCACCACGGTGTTGTAGGCCCGGGCCAGGCGTGTAATGGAATCAAGCAGTACCACCACGTCGCGCTTGTGCTCGACCAATCGCTTGGCCTTTTCGATGACCATCTCCGCCACCTGGACGTGCCTAGCGGGAGGTTCATCGAAGGTCGAGGCCACCACCTCACCACGCACGGTGCGCGCCATCTCGGTGACCTCTTCGGGACGTTCATCGATCAGCAGCACGATCAGATGGCATTCGGGATTGTTGCGCGTGATCGACGTCGCGATGTTCTGCAGCATCAGCGTCTTGCCCGCCTTGGGCGGGGACACGAGCAGACCACGCTGGCCCTTGCCGATGGGCGACGTAAGATCGATTACCCGCGAGGTCAGGTCCTCCGTCGAGCCATTACCGACCTCCATCACCATGCGTTCCTGCGGGAACAGCGGCGTCAGGTTCTCGAACAGGATCTTGTGCTTGGCGTTTTCGGGCCGGTCGAAGTTGATCTGGCTGACCTTGAGCAGCGCGAAATAACGCTCCCCTTCCTTCGGCGGTCGAATCTTGCCGGCGATACTATCGCCCTTGCGCAGGTTGAAGCGACGGATCTGCGACGGCGAGACATAAATGTCATCGGGGCCGGCCAGATAGGAGCTGTCAGCACTGCGAAGAAAGCCGAAGCCATCCTGCAGGATTTCCAGCACACCATCGCCATAAATGTCTTCACCACTTTTCGCATGCTTCTTGAGAATGGCGAAGATGATGTCTTGTTTACGCGAACGTGCCAGATTGTCGATGCCCATTTCCCGGGCAATATCCAGCAGTTCGGGAACGGTTTTTTGCTTGAGTTCGGTAAGATTCATCGGTTTCGTCAGAGATTGCTCGTGTCGGCGAGGCAATGGGATTGCCGGACAAAAGACAGGAGGCGGTTGTGCGCCGCGCGGTGCGTTCAGAGGGCCCCAGGACATCCGTTCCACTCGCCGCATTCATGCTTCAAGGCATCGCCGCGCGAGGGATTGGCGAAAAACGGTATTGAGAGATTCGGTTCGCGTCGCCTGGCGCCATGCCTAGCTCCTCATCGGGAGGCTTGGCGAGACAAGAATACTTGGGGCGATCTGACGACTTGGAGGACCGCGACGGCTATGCCGCGTTAACGGTCAGGAAGCATTCGGAACAGGCGAACGTCTCGATGGTAGTCAAGGCGTCAGCCAAACGCAAGCCCACTTTGCTCATGCGTGATGCCGAGGCGCAACGACGCGTCTTATCGGGAATTGGCCATCTCCATGACACGGCCTCAATTCGCGAGCTGGTGATCGAGCCATGTCTCGAGTTGCGCAGCGGACAGCGCCCCCACGCGCGTAGTATCCAACCCCGCATCGGTAAAAAGCGCCAGGGTCGGCATGCCGCGCACACCGTACTTTTGGGCCATGGCCGTATTGAGGTCGACATCGCACAGCGCGACCTGCAACGTCGTCGCACGCGCGCCGGCCAGGGCGGACAGGCGCGGGCGCAATTCGACGCAAGGGCCACACCAGGACGCCACGAAAGCCACCAGGGTGGGTGTAGCTGCTTCCAGAACGCGGGCCTCGAAGGTGTCGTCCGTCACCTCGAATAGCTGTTCGGACATGCGCCGTCTCCTGGACATTAGGCCAATTCATCATTCCCCATTGGACGCCGCATGGCGACAATTGACAAGCCTCGGGCGCCCCCGCAACCTTGCCATACTTCTGTGAAAAGGATCCTCGCATGAGCAGCCGCCATCCGGCGCCAAGGCGTCTTGCCGCCATCGACCTCGGCTCGAACAGCTTCCACCTGCTGGTCGCCAATCATTACGCCGGTCAGCTCCAGGTCGTCGCCAAGCTCGGCGAGAAGGTACAGCTGGCAGCCGGGCTCGACGCCGAAGAGTACCTCGATGACGCCGCTTCAGAGCGAGCCCTTGCCTGCCTGGAGCGCTTCGCCCCCTACCTGAGTGGCCTCGACGCTGGCGACGTGCGCATCGTGGGCACCAACGCCTTGCGCGCGGCATACAACCGTCAGACGCTGATCGACCGAGCCGAGGCGCTGATCGGCCATCCCATCGAGATCATCGCCGGCCGCGAGGAAGCGCGCCTTGTCTATCTGGGCGCCGCACATGCGTTGGCGGAAGTACACGGACGCCGACTCATCGTCGACATCGGCGGCGGCTCCACCGAGCTCATTATCGGCGAGCGTTTCGAGCCCCTGGCGTTGGAAAGCTTGCACATGGGCTGCGTGGCCTATACGCGACGCTTCTTCGCCGACGGCGCGATCACCGAGCGGCGCTTTCGCGATGCCGAACTCGCCGCGCGTTCGGAGCTCGCCAACATTCGGCGCCCCTATCAAGAGCTCGGCTGGCAGGACCCGGTCGGCTCCAGTGGCACCATCAAGGCCATCGCCGCCGTGCAGGCCGCGAGCGGAGACGCGCCGGAAGGTATGATCACGCGCCAGGGACTACAGAACCTGCGTAGCCGACTACTAAAGTGCAAGAAGCTCGACAAGGTCGTCATGGAAGGGCTCAAGAGCGACCGAGCCCGGGTATTTCCGGCGGGCGTGGCGATTCTGTGCGCCATCTTCGAGGCCTTCGAACTCGAACGCATGCGCTACTCGGATGGCGCCCTGCGCGAAGGCGTGCTGTATGATCTTCTCGGCCGCAATACCGCCGAGGATTCCCGAGCCTCGGCGCTACTCACGCTGCGTCGGCGTTTTGACGTCGACACGCGTCAAGCAAACAATGTGCGCGCCACTGCCGTGCAACTCTGCGAGCACGTCGCCGACGTCTGGCCGTTGAGCCAGGAGCAGCGTCAGTTCCTGGCCTGGGCCGCCGAGTTGCACGAAGTTGGCCTCGCGGTCTCACACAGTCAGTTTCATCGCCACGGCGCCTATCTGCTCGAAAACTCCGACCTGGCCGGTTTTTCGCGTCCCGAGCAACAGTCTCTGGCCTTTCTGGTGCGCGCCCATCGACGCAAGTTTCCCGCCAAGGAACTCGATGCCCTGCCTGCCGCCACGCGATCGACCTATGCACGACTAGCGCGACTTCTGCGCCTAGCGGTGGCCCTCAATCATTCGCGCCCCGAGGCGCCCGTCCTCGATGTCCGCCTCCAGGCCGATGGCGAGACCCTATATGTGTATCTCGATCAGGCCAGCGACCGACCGCTGTTGATGGCCGACCTCGATCAGGAAGCGCGCTATCAACGCAATGCCGGCTTTTCGCTGGTTATCGATGCCTAGACGCATCAGCATCATCAGGCATCGCCCGCAGCCGCCAGCCTTCGGCGGCGGCGATGCCCAGCACCCCGACCAGGGTATCGTCCTCCCAGGCCAGCCACAGGCGTTCGCGCTGCCACGGTGGGACGCGGCGCTCCTGCAGCAAGCGCTTGAGATCGCGCCGCCCGCGCCCTGGGAGACGCAGCGTCTCGCCACCCCGACGCAAACGCAGCGTGAGACTGACATCACGCGGAGGATCGGGAAGCAGTTGCCACGCCAGCGGACCCAGCGGTGTCACCAGGGGCGCGCGGCCATCCCAGGTCAGGAAGGTATCCGCCACCGGTGGTGCGTCCAGCGGTGCCAGCAGATAGAGATGCCCTCGCCAGCGCCTGGCCTGCGCGCCTGGCCAATCGATATGGACCTGGGCATCGTCGCGGGCCTGCAATTGATCGAGCAAGCTTTCGAGGCGCGCGCGCGGTGGCGTGGGCAGGGAGAGTCGCCGACAGGCATGGCGTACCAGCAGACGCTGGCGGGGCCGGGAAAGCGCCAGGAGATCCGCCACCGGCAAGCAGGCAGCATCGTCTCCCAATGCCTGCAAGGTGTCTTCGGCCAGTTCTTCCAGCAGCGCATCGCTCTCGCCTAGGTGCTCGGCGGTGCGCGCCAGCGATGTCGCCGCGCCCGGCCAGCGTGCCGCCAGCGCTGGCATGACCGTGTGGCGCAGATAGTTGCGATCGAAGCGCTCATCGGCGTTGGACGGATCCTCGACCCAACGTAAATCGCGTGTCGCGGCTTCACGCTCCAGCGCTGCACGCGCCACGGATAGCCACGGCCGGACCATGTAACGCTCCTGCCACTCGCGCCTCTCCGGCATGCCCGCCATGCCGCGCAAACCACTTCCGCGCAGTCCCGCCAGCAACAGGCCTTCGGCCTGATCGTCGGCATGCTGTGCCAGCAGCAGGGTGTCGCCCGGTGGGACACGGCGCGCATACGCTGCAAGCCGCGCCTCACGGGCATGAGCCTCGAGGCCGTGCTCACCACGTACCACCGTGACACGTTCGACGAAGAGCGGCACGCCCAGGCGTGAACAAAGCGCTCGACAATGACGCTCGAAATCCTCGGCGGCCGGCTGCAGGTGATGATTGACGTGCACCGCATAGAGCGGCCGTGGGTGACGACGACACGCCGCCACCGCCAGCATCAGCATCAAGGAGGAATCCAGGCCGCCTGACAGCGCCACCCAAACGCAACGCCCCGGCGAGGTCATCGCCAGGGCGTCGTCGACAAGGGCATCGGGGGAAGACGATGTGTTATTGGGGCGCGCCATAACTCATCAGTCGCTCATAGCGACGCGACAACAGGGCGTCCGTCTCCATGGCCTCCAGCCGCTCGAGGCTCGCGCCGAGGGCGTCCTTGATGCCATCGGCCATCTTCTGCGGATTGCGGTGCGCGCCCCCCAGCGGCTCCTTGATCAGGGTATCGACGAAGCCCAGCTCCTTGAGGCGCTCGGCGGTAATACCCATCGCTTGCGCCGCCTCGGAGGCCTTTTCGGCACTCTTCCACAGGATCGAGGCACAGCCTTCCGGGGAAATGACCGCATAGGTCGAATACTGCAGCATCTGCAGCTCATCGCAGACACCGATCGCCAGGGCGCCACCGGAGCCACCCTCGCCCACGACGGTGGAGATGATCGGCGTCTTGAGGCGCGACATGACCGCCAGATTGTATGCTATGGCCTCGCTCTGGCCGCGCTCCTCGGCGTCGATTCCCGGATAGGCGCCGGGAGTATCGATGAAGGTCAAGACCGGCATCTGGAAGCGCTCGGCCATTTCCATCAGCCGGCACGCCTTGCGATAGCCTTCCGGGCGCGGCATACCGAAGTTGCGCCGCACTTTCTCTTTGACATCACGCCCCTTCTGATGACCGATGACCATCACCGGTTTATCATCGAGGCGCGCCACGCCACCCACGATGGCGGCGTCATCGGCAAAGTGACGATCGCCATGCAACTCGTCGAAATCCTCGAACAAGTTGTCGAGGTAATCCAGCATGTAAGGACGCTGAGGATGACGCGAGAGCTGCGATACCTGCCAGGCGCTGAGGTCGCGAAAAATCGATTCGGTGAGCTTGTGATTCTTGTCTTCAAGCTTGCCGATTTCGTCGCTCAAGCTGATACGGCTGTCGTTACCGACCAGACGTAGTTCATCGATCTTGGCTTCCAGCTCGGCGATCGGCTGTTCAAAGTCCAGGTAGTTGGGATTCATAGAACGTCTACTTTGTGGTCTTGGGCAGCCCGGGGCCGCACGTCCGATGTCGCGCGAGGCGACGCTGTGACGGACAGGGCATGGCGCCAACCGGCCGTAAACCGGCATTATCGCACCCTGAACGCATCACGCAAGACACCACGCGCCAGCACCATGGCCAGCGATGACGGAATCACCCACGATAACGCAGCGTAACCGCCTCCTGTCCCTCCACTTCGCGCAGGGCGATAAGTAAGTCGTCGCTGGGCGATACGCGCCAGGGCTCACCCAGTTCCAGCACGCCGCTGGCCTGGGGGTTGCGGTAGCGCACGCGTACCGGCAGCCCCTGAGGATCCCGCCACCGCGTCAGGCTATCTTGCAAATTGCGCGCGAAACGTCCATTGAGACGCGTGCCGTCCACCGCGAGTTCCACGGCCTCGCCATAGCGCGTGCGCGCATCGACCATCGGCGTCACTTCCTTGCCACGCAGGCGCAGCCCGCCTGAATAATCATCGGTGCTTACTTCGCCTTCGATGATCAGGACGTCATCGGCGCCGAGCTTGCCACGCATCTGCTCGTACATCTCGCCGAATAGCGAGGCCTCGATACGTCCGGTACGGTCATCCAGGGTAATGAAGGCCATGGTGTCGCCGCGCTTGGACTTCATGGTGCGCATGGCCACCACCAGCCCCGCGACACGCTGCGACTCGCCGCGTTGGGGTTTGAGATCGACGATGCGTGTCGACACGAAGCGCTTGAGCTCGCTTTCGTACTCGTCGATGGGATGGCCGGTCAGGTAGAGGCCCAAGGTATCTTTCTCGCCGGCCAGGCGCTCTTTGTCGGTCCACTCGCGGGCATGCTGATAATCGGCGTATACATCGCCACTTTCCGGTTCGACGAAAGCATCGCCGAACATGTCGATCATCCCCGCGCTGGCATTGGCATTGCTCTGCGACGCCGCCTTGAGCGCGGCATCCAGCGACGCCACCAACACCGCGCGGGTCGGCCCCAGATTATCCAGCGCACCGGAGCGGATCAACGCCTCCAGCGTACGCTTGTTGAGGCGCTTGGCGTCGACACGGCGACAAAAATCGAACAGATCGTCGAAGGCGCCGTCGGCTTCGCGCGCTTCGACGATCGCACCGATGGGCCCTTCACCGACGCCGCGAATCGCGCCCAAGCCATAGACGACACGGTTTTGTTCGTCGACGGTAAACTTGTAGCTGCCCATATTGACGTCCGGTGGCGTGACCGTCAGTCCCTGCTTACGACACTCCTCGATCAGCGGCACGACCTTGTCGAGGTTGTCCATCTCGGTGGACAGCACCGCCGCCATAAAGGGCGCGGGATAATGCGCCTTGAGCCACGCCGTCTGGTACGAGACCAGGCCATAGGCGGCCGAGTGCGATTTGTTGAACCCGTAACCGGCGAATTTCTCCACCAGATCGAAGAGGTTGCCGGCCAGGTCCTTGTCGATACCGTTGGCGGCGCACCCTTCCATGAAGCCGGCGCGCTGCTTGGCCATTTCCTCGGGCTTCTTCTTGCCCATGGCACGCCGCAGCATATCCGCCTGGCCCAGGCTGTACCCCGCGATCACCTGGGCGATCTGCATCACCTGCTCTTGATAGAGGATGATGCCATAGGTGGGACCAAGCACCGGCTTGAGCAACTCGTGCTGGTAATCCGGGTGTGGATAGGCGACCTCGGCGCGACCATGCTTGCGATTGATGAAGTCGTCGACCATGCCGGATTGCAGCGGCCCCGGACGGAACAACGCCACCAGGGCGATCATGTCCTCCAGCGAGTCAGGCTCCAGACGCTTGATCAACTCCTTCATGCCGCGCGATTCGAGCTGGAAGACTGCCGTGGTCTCGGCCTTCTTGAGCATATCGAAGGTCGGCACGTCATCGAGCGGGATCGACGCGATATCCAGCGGCCCCTGACCTTCGCGGGCGCGCACCGTATCGACCATCTCCAGCGCCCAGTCGATGATCGTCAGCGTGCGCAACCCCAGGAAGTCGAACTTGACCAGCCCGGCTTCCTCGATGTCATTCTTGTCGTACTGCACTACCAGCCCGCTGCCGTCTTCCTCACACAGCAGTGGCGAGAAATCGGTCAGCTTGGTGGGCGCAATCACCACCCCGCCGGCGTGCTTGCCGGTGCCGCGCGTAATCCCCTCGAGCTGGAGCGCCATGTCCCAGATTTCCTGGGATTCCTCATCGTTGTCCAGGTATTCCTTGAGCGACGGCTCCTGCTCGATGGCCTTGGTCAGCGTCATGCCAACCTCGAAAGGGATCAGCTTGGATAGTTTGTCGCCCATCGAATACGGCTTGCCCTGGGCACGGGCCACGTCGCGCACCACGGCCTTGGCGGCCATGGTGCCGAAGGTCACGATCTGCGAGACGGCGTCTCGCCCATAACGGCTGGCCACGTATTCGATGACCCGGTCGCGCTTCTCCATGCAGAAGTCGACGTCGAAGTCGGGCATCGACACGCGTTCCGGGTTGAGGAAACGTTCGAACAGTAGATCGTACTCGAGCGGGTCCAGGTCGGTGATCTTGAGGGCGTAGGCGACCAACGAGCCAGCTCCCGAGCCACGCCCTGGCCCCACCGGAATGTCGTTATCCTTGGCCCACTGGATGAAGTCCATGACGATCAGAAAGTACCCGGGGAAGCCCATCTCGAGAATGATATTAAGCTCGAAGTCGAGCCGCTCGCGATAGCCCCCCTCGTACTCACTGAGGTCGCGCCCGGGATAGATCGGCGTCTCGCCGGTAAAGAGTTTTTCGAGCCGCTCGGTGAGGCCATCGTGGGAGATCTTGCGGAAGAAGCTCTCCATGCTCATGCCATCCGGCACCGAATACTCGGGCAGGAAGATTTCGCCCAACGGTACATCGACGTTGCAGCGCGCAGCGATCATCACGCTGTTCTCCAGCGCTTCGGGAAGATCGGCGAACAGCTCGGCCATTTCTTGCGGGCTCTTCAGGTACTGCTCTTCACTGTAGTGGCGTTCGCGTCGTGGATCGTCGAGCGCCTTGCCCTCGCCGATCGCCACTCGCGTTTCGTGGGCCCAGAACCCCTCGCGGGTCAGGAAACGGACGTCATTGGTCGCCACGACCGGTGTCTGGGTATCGGCCGCCAGTGCCACCGACAGATGCAGGCATTCCTCATCGTGTTCGCGCCCGGTGCGCTGGATTTCCAGATAGAACCGCCCGGGGAAGGCGGCGTTCCAGGCATCGCACAGCTCGCGGGCCGCCTGGCCGTGTTCGGTCAGAAGATGACGCCCGATCTCTCCTTCACGGGCACCGGACAAAGCGATCAACCCCGCGCTGCGCTCGAATATCCACTCCTTCTTGAGGATCCCCTGACCACGCTGCTGCCCCTCGCTCCAGCCCTGAGATATCAACTCAGTGAGATGGCGATAACCGTCGTTGTCCATCGCCAACAGCGTCAAGCGGTAAGGATGCGCCTCGTCGTGAGGGTTTTCCATCCACAGGTCGGCGCCGATGATCGGCTTGAGGCCCGCGCCTTGCGTGCCCTTGTAGGCCTTGACCAGGCCGAACAGGTTGGAATCGTCGGTCACGGCCACGGCCGGCATGCCGCTTTCGGCCGTCGCCTCGATCAGCGGCTTCAAGCGCACCAGGCCATCGACCAGGGAATATTCACTGTGCACACGCAGATGAACGAAAGGCGTAGTCATGACGAGCTCTTGAGACGCAACGGACGATGCCGTCCGGGCGACACCTTCCTGAATGAATTGGGTAACAGCGTGATGTGGCGCTACGCCGGCAGCAGCTGCTTGACCGGCGCAAACGAGCGGCGATGCTCATCGAGCGGCCCCAGGCGCTCGAGCGCCTCGCGGTGCTCACGGGTAGGATAGCCCTTGTGGCGCGCGAGTCCATACTCGGGATGGCGCTCGTGCAGAGCGAGCATCTGAGCGTCGCGCGTCACTTTGGCCAGAATCGAGGCAGCGCCGATGGCGGCATGGCGCTGGTCGCCCTTGACCACGCACTGCCCTGGCACATGATGCCCCGGCATCCGATTGCCGTCCACCAGCAGATATTCCGCCGCCACCGGCAGGGCATCGATGGCACGCCGCATGGCCAGATGCGTCGCGTGGTGGATGTTGTGCGTGTCAATCTCGGCGGGCGACGCTTCGCCTATCGCGAAGGCCGTCGCGTGTTGGCGAATGGCCTCGGCCAATGCCAGGCGGCGTTTTTCGCTGAGAGTCTTGGAGTCGGCCAGCCCCTCGATGGGTCGCGCCGGATCGAGAATCACCGCGGCCGCGACTACGCTGCCCACCAAAGGACCGCGTCCCACTTCATCGACGCCCGCCAGACACGCGCCCTGATAATCGATCACCAACGGTGGCAGCTCCGTCATGCGTTCTCCTCCTGTCGCGGCAAACGACCGTGCGTGATCAAGCCGTCGATGGCCTCGGCAGCGCGCTCGCTGGCACCACGCTGGAGCGTAGCGTGCAAGTCTGCAAAACGCATCTCCATCGCCTGGCGCTTGGCGTCGTCACCGAGCCATTCGAGCAACGCCGCGCCGATCGCCTCACTACTGGCGGCGTCCTGTACCAGCTCGGGCACCAGGGTCTCCTGGGCAATCAGATTGGGCAGCGAGATCCAGTCGGTCTTGACCATGCGCTTGGCTAACCAGTGCGTGGTTGGCGCCATCTTGTAAGCCACCACCATGGGACGATGACAGAGCATGGCCTCGAGTGCGGCGGTGCCAGATGCGAGCAGCACCGCATCGGCGGCAGTCATTGCCTGACGCGATTCGCCATCGCACAGGACGACGATATCGCGCACCGGATGATCGGCCAGCAGTACCTCGAGTTCTTCGCGACGTGCCGGAGACGCCGCCGGCACGATCACCTGCAAGTCGGGGATACGCTCACGCAACCAGGCGACGCTCTCCAGAAATGTAGGTCCCAAAAAGCGGATTTCGTTACCGCGTGAGCCTGGCAACAACGCCAGCAACGGCGCTGTGGGCGACAACCCCAGTGCCGCGCGTGCCGCCTGACGATCGTTGACCAACGGCAGTTCATCGGCCAGCGGATGGCCGACGAAGGCCACCGGCACATCATGGCGCGCATAAAAAGCCGCCTCGAAGGGCAGGAAGGTGAGCATGGCATCGACCGACTGGGCAATACTCTTCACTCGGCCCTGGCGCCACGCCCAGACCGAAGGGCTGACGTAATGCGCAGTAGGGATGCCGACAATACGCAATTGGCGCTCGAGCCCCAGATTGAAGTCGGGGGCATCGATACCGATCATCGCGTCCGGCTGCCAAGCCAGGGCATCACGCCGCAAATGCCGTCGAACCTTGATCAGGCCAGGCAAGTGCTTGAGCACCTCGACCAGCCCCATGACCGATAGCGTCTCCAGTGGGTACAGCGAGTGCAAGCCTTCGGCGAACATGCGTGGACCGCCGATACCGCGAAACTCAGCGTCGGGATAGCGACGCTTCAGCGCCTGCATCAAGCCGGCGCCGAGGATATCGCCCGATAGCTCTCCCGCGACCAGGTAGATACGCATGACGTGCCTCGTTCAGCGCGTGATACCGCGCTGGGAATTCTTCAGCGACGCCAGGAACGTCGCGACTTCCGGGCCTTCGAAATCGTTTGCGAGACGCTCCAGCGCTTGCTCCATGGTCAATCCCTGGCGATAGACGGTGCGGTAAGCTTCTCCCAGCGCGCGCAGGGCCTCGCGCGAGAAACCGCGACGTTTGAGCCCCACCAGGTTGAGCCCATGCGCCTGCGCAGGATTGCCATTGACGATGATGTAGGCCGGGACATCCTTGGTGATGATCGACCCGCCACCGCACATGGCATGCGTACCGATATGGCAAAACTGATGGATCGCCGAGAGCCCCCCGAGGATAGCGTGATCGCCGATGGTGACATGTCCGGCCAAGGTCGCCTGGTTGGCAAGTATGCAATCATCGCCGATGACGCAGTCGTGCCCGACATGTGCGTAGGCCATGAAAAGATTGCGCGAGCCGATGACGGTTGCCTCTTTATCCTGCATTGTCCCGCGATGCAGGGTAACCCCTTCGCGCACGACATTGTCGTCACCCATCTCCAAACGAGTGGGTTCTCCGTCGTACTTCTTGTCCTGACAATCCTCGCCAACGGAGGCGAACTGGAAGATCCGATTGCGTTTCCCCAGGCGCGTGGGCCCTTTGAGCACCACGTGCGGACCGATCACCGTGCCTTCCCCGATTTCAACGTCGGGGCCGATCACGCAGAACGGGCCGATGTCGACGTCATCGGACACACGCGCACTGGGGTCGACGATGGCGTTGGGATGAATCAAGCGACTTTCCTCTCGGCACAGATGATCTCGGCTTCGCAGGCCAGCTCGCCATCGACCGTGGCACGGCAGGCGAATTTCCAGATCCCGCGCTTGCTCATGATGACGTTGGCTTCCAATCGCAGTTGGTCGCCCGGCATCACCGGACGCTTGAAGCGCACGTTATCGCTTCCTACGAGATAATAGACATAACCGTCGGCGGGCATCTTGTCGACGGTTTTGAACCCGAGGATACCGCATGCCTGCGCCATGGCCTCGATGATCAACACACCGGGCATGATCGGATGATGCGGGAAATGTCCATTGAAAAATGGTTCGTTGATGCTGACATTCTTGTTGGCGACGATCGACTCGCCGACCGTGATGTCCATGACGCGATCCACCAGCAAGAACGGATAACGATGCGGTAAATACTCACGGATCTCGTTGATGTCCATTACCATCGATACAACCTCTGAAATGACGAAGTGCCTGCCGTGGAGGCAGGCACACGAGGACGGAGTACTCCGCCTATCTGGGTGGGCTGGGATTATACAGATCCGCCTCGCTAGCAGCCATCAGCCTTGGGCGGCGCCCGAGGCATCCCGTTCCAGACGCGCCAGACGCTTGGCGAGATCGTCGAGCTGCTTGAAGCGCACCGCGTTCTTGCGCCACAAGCCATTGGGCATGGCGCCTGTCCCTGAGGAATACACCCCGGGCTCGTGGATGGAGTTGGTGACAAGACTCATACCGGTGACCTGAACGCCATCGCAAATCGTCAGGTGTCCCGAGAGACCCACGCCGCCACCCAGCATGCAGTGGCGTCCAACGCGGGTCGAACCCGCGATACCCACGCACCCCGCCAGGGCGCTATGATCGCCGACCTGCACGTTGTGCGCGATCTGCACCTGGCTGTCGATCTTGACGTCATTGCCGATCAACGTGTCTCCCAGGGCGCCGCGGTCAATGCTTGAGCAGCTACCGATTTCGACGTCGTCACCCACGATGACGCCACCCAACTGCGCGATCTTGTGCCAGCCCTGGCCATCATGCGCGAAACCGAAGCCATCGGCACCCACCACACAACCGCTGTGCAGAATGGCGCGCCGCCCGACACTCACGCCGTGATAAACAGTGACATTAGCATGCAGGCGAGAGTCGGCGCCGATTTCGCTGTGAGCGCCGATGATACTACCAGCGCCGATCACGCAGCCATCACCGATAACCGCGCCGGCTTCGATCACACACTGTGGGCCGACCGAGACTCGGGCCCCAAGATGCACGCTCTCGGCGACCACCGCACTGGGATGAACACCTTCCGGCGCCTGCCCCGCCAGCGGGTCGAACAGCCTGGATAGCTCGGCGTAACCGAGATAAGGGTTGTCGAGTTCGAGTCGCGCGCAGGGCACCTCAGCGCCATACGCGGGATGTACCAGCACGGCAGCCGCGCTCGTTTCAGGCAAGTATTTGAGATAGGTCTTGTTGGCCAGGAACGTAATATCGTCCGGGCCCGCATCAAGCAAAGTCGCCAGGCCGGTGACACGATGATCGCTATCGCCGACCAAGCGGGCCTTGAGACGTTCGGCCAGTTCACCGAGCGTGAAGGCGCAAGGAGTAAGGGTCTTCATGTGCGCTTGGAACCGCTAACCACGGGCGCCGGGAGCGCCCCATGGGCTCAGTTGAGCGAGTTAAAGATGCGGGTGACTTCCTCGGTGACGTCGAGGCCATCCTCTGAATATACCACCGCATCACGATCCACCACGAGGTCCAGGTCATGCTGCTCGACGACCTGTTCGATGGCGCGATCGAGCTTAGGCTTGGCCGACTGCATGAAGGATTGTTCCTTCTTCTGCTGCATGCTTTGAATCTGCTGACGCAACTGCTGGAACTCAGATCCCTTGGCACGCAACTCCTGTTGAGCGCTTTTGCGCTCAGCATCGGACATCACCGCGCCATCTTGCTGAAGCTTCTGTTGCAACTGCTGCAGCTCCTGACTCAGTGACTCGGCGCGCTGTTTCTTGTCGCCGAT
Organism: Chromohalobacter sp. 48-RD10; assembly: GCF_029889785.1. NCBI lineage: Bacteria > Pseudomonadati > Pseudomonadota > Gammaproteobacteria > Oceanospirillales > Halomonadaceae > Chromohalobacter > Chromohalobacter sp. 48-RD10. The sequence goes on from NZ_JARANX010000016.1 coordinate 44,140, forward strand.
CTGATTCTTGAGCTCGTTCATCGAGCGCTGGGCGGCATCCGAATCCAGCAACGCCTGACGCCAATCGATAACGCCAACCTCGTTCGCCATGGCCGGCATGGACAGCACGCTCATCACCCCAAGACATAGGGCACCCGTCAATTTGCGCATCACACCCTCTCCTTGATTCATTATGGTCACTCGGTGCGGCGGCCACACCGCCGCACCTGGCGCATGACGCTGCATCAGCCTGCTTTAGAAGGTCTGACCCAGCGAGAACTGAAAGACCTGCGTATCGTCGCCGTCCTCGTCACTGATCGGCTTGGCGACGCTGAAGGTCAACGGCCCCACCGGCGTCAGCCAGGACAGCCCCAGCCCCACGCTGTAACGCAACTCACCCAGATCGACACCGCTGCTGCAGTTGGAACTCTTGCCTTCCGGCACGGCATAGCAGTCGGTCAGATAGGTGTTGCCGGCATCGAAGAACACGCTGGTCTGCAATGAACGGCGGTCCTCGACCCAGGGGAACGGATAGATCAGCTCGGCCGAGCCCTCGATGAGCACGTTGCCCCCCAGGGTGTCGTCGTCGCCGTCCTTACGCGGCGTGGTCTTCGGCCCCAGCGTATTGCTGGAGAAACCGCGCACCGAGCCCAGGCCACCCGCATAGAAGTTCTCGTAGAACGGGTAAGCATCGTCACCGACGGTGTTCGCATAGCCAACGTTGGTGCTGAACTTCAGTGACCAGTCGGGACGAAATTCAAACAGCTTCTTGCCTTCGTAGCGCGTCTTATAGTACTGCGTATCGCTCCCCGGCACGGCGGTCTCCAGCGACAGCTTCTGATAGCTGCCGTCGGTGGGCATGATGCCGCGATTGAGGTTGTTACGCGTCCAGCTGGCGGTGAGCTTGTAGTTCAGGAAGTCGTCGCCCTCGTCTTCCGTGTACTGGATGATTTCGGCCGGCGTGTCGCGATAGGTATCGAGCGACAGGTCCTCGACGCCGACACCGAAATTGAGGCGCGACAGGTCATTGATCGGATACCCGAAATTGATGCTCCCCCCGATGGCATCCGAGGAATAGGTCGAGATGTCATCGAAGTCTTCGTAATTGGTCTCGCGATAATAGAGATTGTAGCCGCGTGAGATGCCGTCCAGCGTCCAGTAGGGATCGGTGTAGCCAAAGTTGAGATTGGTGAAATAATCACCTTTCTGCGCATTGACGTTGACACGGTTACCGGTACCCAGGAAATTGCTCTGAGACAGCGACGCCCCATAGATGACTCCGGCGCTTTGCGAATACCCCAGGCTGGCCGAGACCGAACCGGACGGCTGTTCCTCGACGTTGTAGGTCACGTCAAGCTGGTCGGGCTCATCGGAGACGGGACGCGTTTCGACGTCGACCGAGCGGAAGAAGCCCAAACGCTGCAGACGCTCGCGGGATTGACTGATCTGATCGGTGGAAGCCGGCGCGCCTTCCATCTGGATCATCTCGCGGCGCAGCACTTCGTCTTGGGTCGTGGTATTACCCTCGAAATTGATGCGCCGCACATAAGCACGCCGCCCCGGCTCGACCTGAAAGGTGACGTCCACGGTATCGCCGTCGGCATCGACCTCGGGCACGCTGTTGATCTCGGCGAAGGCGAATCCTTCGGCGCCAAGACGCTTGCGCAAGGCCTCGGCGGACTCGGTCATTGCGCTTTGTGAG
>NZ_JARANX010000160.1:0-1066 GCF_029889785.1 Chromohalobacter sp. 48-RD10
TCGCCAGCAACAGCTTCACGGCCTCTCCTTTCGCATGCTCGTCTCCTCGATTCGTCGTCCACCTCGTCGACAGGGGTACATATTCGCCCATCGACGTATTGCCTGTCATCCTCATTGCCGCCGACGCACTAGTTTATACCACCGTCAGACTCGCCAGCGTAGGCAAACGAAATCGTAACCGCTCATCAACTTTCCCATCATCGAAAGATGCTGTTGCCTGAATCATGAGGCCAGATGGCATCGTCACACCACCTCGATCACTTCACCCTCAAGGCATACGCAGGCATGCATCTACACGGCAGCCTGACTCGGCATGACCGTTGTCATCCTGCGTAACGAACAGTGACCAACATCAAAGCAATGCGACACTTTAACAGCCGTTTCATGGATACGTTTCAGAATCAGAGCCTGCGTCGACATTTTTTCCCAAGGCGGTGCTCAACGAGACCCGCTAAATACTCATCAACAATCACGACCGGATCGGTGCTGGGGTCGCCCCCCAGCGCCATACCGGGCACACCACGCGAAACGCCAAGCCGGATGGCGTGGCGTTTCGGTCAGCAGTACGCCGTCTCAGGCGACGTGTGCCAACGACTCGGAAGGCCCGAAGCATTCATGATGGCGTCGTTCAGCCTCAATCCCGAGCGTCTCCCGCTCCGCTACGCGAAGCCGCCGAGGCGCTGCGCGCCATGCTTGGCGCACCATAAAAAAGCCCCGTTATACGGGGCTTTACAAGCTTATATCGACTTATGACGTCGACAACGCTAGAACGGGATCTCGTCGTCAAAGTCATCGAAGTTGCCGGGGTTGGGAGCACCATAATTGCCTTGCTGGCCACTCTGCTGGGGCGGCTGTTGCTGAGGTGCCTGCTGCTGCGGGGAGGGGCCACCTTGCGGTTGGCCGTAGCCACCACCCTGCTGCGCCGCAGCGCCTTGGCCCATGCCTTGCTGAGGCGCATTCTGCTGAGGCTGAGCGTAGTCACCACCACCCTGACCGCTGCGCGAATCGAGCATCTGCATGTCGTTGGCGACGATCTCGGTGGAATACCGATCCTGCCCGTCCTGAC
>NZ_JARANX010000161.1:0-1059 GCF_029889785.1 Chromohalobacter sp. 48-RD10
GAGCCAAGCAGCGTGGATAAAGAGGGAGTGCTTGGCTGTTTGATTTAACATTTTAGAGAAAATGTATATAGTAAAATTTTGGTTGAGCTTGCTTTTAAATGTTTTATGGCATCAGCGATGTAAAAGTGTTCATGGTGCCCGGGTATGGGTTATAGAGCCGGATTATGGTCATGCTTTGAGTCGTAAGCATGACAACTTGGGGGCGGCAGACAAACAATTGCATCACTAGCCTGTATATACTGCATTGTCTTTTCAGTCTCCGAGACTGCGAGTGGTTTTCTATCTCGGTGGAGTGGTGCTCAATATCCAGGCGGTAAGGTTTATCTTTCTAAGTTTATTTAGTTCTCAGCCAAGTGATGGTGGTGATGATAGACGTAGTACTATGTAACCGCAGGCTTTTCAAAGGCATTCCGTTATATACTTATCGGTTCAGATGAGCGTATAGAGCGATTATGCCTCACTTGAATACCCCTACCATTGAGCATAGAAACGCTGATTTTTTCGGGGCTAAATTGCGTCAGGCACGCGACAAGTAGCGGAAGGCTGAGTGATAGTATATTTAGCAATATGGCTTCGCTAATCGTTAATACCTGGAATTACTGGTTCTTATACCAAATTTTTTTACCTGATTATCCATCGGTTTACTGCTATGTTATTTGACGGACTGCCTTTGGACTGCCTAGGTTTCAGACTAGCAACTATATTTGTGTTGATCCTGATTGGCTATCGGTATTCGTGTTCTGCCTTACTTTGAGAAGGATGTGGGGCTTTTATCCTAGTACGTGATCAAATCGACGTGGTTCTTCTATAATAATTACATTATTTATATATGTTAAGTGTTCTATATTTTTAGAGGGAATGATGCATGAAGTTAGTTGTTTTTTTGTTGGTTTTAATCCTCTCCGTTGGCACAATAAGTCAAGGTGCTGGTTATGTAGGCAGCTTTATTGTGGCAGGGACGTTTTTTTTACAAAGGGGAAAAATAAAATTAAATCCTTTAGCCAGATTTTTTCTTGTAATTATAATTTATAGTATGTGTGTGAGCTACTGGTCAATTAG
>NZ_JARANX010000162.1:0-1047 GCF_029889785.1 Chromohalobacter sp. 48-RD10
CGTTCCAGCCCAGTTCAATCCAGATCATGACGGTGACGGCACCCACGACCATGCCTGCGATGGCGCCAGCGCCGTTCGTGCGCGACCACATCAGCGACAGGATGATGAGCGGGCCGAACGCCGCACCGAAGCCTGCCCAGGCGTTACTGACTAGTCCCAGTACCTGAGAGTTTGGGTCAGATGCAATGAAGGCTGCCACCAGGCCAACCAATACGACACTGACTCGGCCGATGCCGACGCTTTCCTTCTCCGTTGCCTCTTTACGCAGGAACAAGCGGTAGAAGTCCTCGGTCAGTGATGAAGACGCCACCAGAAGCTGGCTGGAAACGGTGCTCATGATCGCCGCAAGCAGTGCGGCATAAAGGAAGCCGGTGATCAGCGGATGGAACAGCAGGTCCGCCAGGATGATGAAGATCGTTTCCGGATCCTCGACCTCCATACCATTGCGGATTGCATAGGCTCGGCCGAATACACCCAGAGAGACCGCACCGATCAGGGAGATGAGCATCCAGCTCATACCGATGTTACGAGCAATCGGCACATCCTTCAGCGATCGAATGGCCATGAAGCGCACGATGATGTGCGGTTGCCCGAAATAACCCAGTCCCCAGGCCACCGCAGACAGCCAACCGATGAAGGTCAGTCCATCCGTCCACGATAGCAGTGTGGGATCGACGTCATTCAGGGTCTGAGTAGCTTGGGCGAAGCCACCGCCACCTTCGCCAAAGAGCACAACCGTCGGCATGATCACCAGCGCCAGCATCATGATGCAGCCCTGCACGAAGTCCGTCATGCTCACGGCCAAAAAGCCGCCGACAACCGTATAGGCAAGTACCACGCCCAGTGTGATGATGACACCCACCGCGTAATCGCTCATGCCGCCGATGTTGATGACACCGGAAAACGCGCTTTCGAACAATTTGCCGCCTGCCACCAGGCCTGAGGCCGTGTACACCGCGAAGAAGACGACGATGACGATAGCGGATACCGTTCTCAGCGACATTGCTCGCGTCGGGAACCGATTGGCCAGGAAAGCGGGAATGGTGA
>NZ_JARANX010000163.1:0-1042 GCF_029889785.1 Chromohalobacter sp. 48-RD10
GCCAGATGGCCCTCGACCAGATCCATGACATGGATATAGTCGCGCACGCCGGTACCGTCCGGCGTCGGATAGTCATCGCCGAAGACCGATAGCGCCGGTAGGCGCCCGATCGCCACTTGGGAAATAAACGGCAGCAGGTTATTGGGCTTGCCCGACGGGTCCTCACCGATGAGCCCGCTGGAATGCGCACCCACGGGATTGAAGTAGCGCAGCAGTGCGATCGACCAACGTGGGTCAGACCGCGCCAGCTTGCGCAGCACCTCTTCGACCATCAGCTTGGAATGCCCGTAGGCGTTGGTCGGCTGTCCAGTGGGCGCGCTTTCGCTCAGCGGCATGCGCGTGGCATCGCCGTACACCGTCGCCGAAGAACTGAACACCAGTCGGAAGACCCCCGCCACCATCATGGCTTGGCACAGAGTGATGGTGCCCGCCACGTTATTCTCGAAATACGCCAACGGCTCGTTGACGCTCTCCCCTACGGATTTGAGTCCTGCAAAGTGCAACACATCGCTGATCTCGAAGTCCGCAAAGACGTAATTCAACAGCGAACGATCACGTATGTCGCCCTCGATGAAGGTCACTTCCTTGCCGGTCAATTGCGATACCCGTTCCAGCGACTCACGCGAGGCATTACAGAGGTTGTCGATCACGACCACGTCGTGGCCGGCCTCGATGAGCCGCAGCACCATATGCGAGCCAATGTAGCCCGCGCCGCCCGTCACTAATATCGACATCATGCCTCCATTTCCATACGTTGGTGACTCATCAAACCGGTCTCCATACAGGTCAGATATTCCGCCACGACGATATCCTGCGAGAATTCCTTTTCGGCGCGCCGACGTGCCGACACACCCACGCGCGCAAGCGCCCACGGCGTCATTACCAGGCACGCGCGCATGCGCGCCGCCAGCGACTCGACGTCCTTGACCCGACACAGCCAACCGGTCTCACCGTCGACCACGGCATGGCGACACCCCGGCACATCGGTGGCGATGGTCGGCCGACCCATCGCGCCCGCCTCCATTACCGTGCTCGGCATCCC
>NZ_JARANX010000164.1:0-1033 GCF_029889785.1 Chromohalobacter sp. 48-RD10
CGGACTCACCCGGCTCAACCGAGCGCTCGAGCGCCTGCTGGGCGTTATCTTGCTGTTGCTGTTGGCGGCCTTCATCGTGTTCATCGTCTATCAGATCGTCAGCCGCAACCTTCCCATGCTGCCGCGACTGTACTGGACCGAGGAATTCAGCCGCTTCGCCTTTCAGTGGATGATCATGCTGGGTACCGCCATCGGCGTGCTGCATGCCGACCACTTCGTCCTCGAAGCCTTTCCCCGCGGCTCCCGGCTCGACCGCGCGACGCGCCTGATCCGTGACCTGGCCTGCCTCGCGGTCGGCGTCGTATTCGTCTATTACGGCAAGGACTTTGCGCTCTCCGGGCTTCGCCGCAGCGCCACGGCCTCCAAGCTGCCGATGATCGCGGTGTACGTCACGTTCAGCGTGTGCGGCGCGCTGATCATCCTGTTCGCCGCGCAACGGCTCCTGCATGCGACCCTGCATGGCCAGCCGGCCATGGAGCGGGCACTGGACACGCCCTCCGAGCTCGATGAGGCCCTGGCCGATACCACCGAGAGGCCCACCGATTCGCTCAGCGCCCCCGAGCATCGCAACGGCGGCAAGGAGTCTTCTCGATGATGCCGATGGACTGGATGTTCCTGCTACCCTGGCTGTTGTTCGCCGTGCTAGGCATATTGATCGTCGCCGGCGTGCCGATCGCCATGTCGCTGGTGCTCACTTCTTTCGCCGTGATCATGCTCGACCCGCGCCTGACGCCCTGGATCATGTTTCAGCGCATGTACAACGGCATGGACTCGTTCGTGCTACTGGCCGTGCCCCTGTTCCTGCTCGCCGGCAATCTCATGAACGCCGCACGCATCACCGACCGGCTGATCACGCTGTGTCTGCATCTGGTGGGACATTTCAAGGGCGCCCTGGCCCACGTCAACGTCATGGTCAGCATGTTGTTCGCCGGCGTATCCGGCTCCTCGACGGCGGATAGTGCCGGCGTGGGAACGGTGCTGATTCCGGCCATGAAACGGGAAGGCTATCCCGCGCATTTCGCAGTGGCGGTCA
>NZ_JARANX010000165.1:0-1032 GCF_029889785.1 Chromohalobacter sp. 48-RD10
CAAGGCATCGGGCGAGGAACTGAGCAGCCGCAGGCTATCGTCGCTATGCAGGCGCCAGGCACAGACCGCCACCAGTATGACCGCTGCCACGCCGACGATGCCGGGCTTGAGGTGCCACGGCGAGCGGGTGAGGCGCTCCCAGCGTGTCGCCAGGCGCGCGGTGGCCGGCGAGATGGGTAGATGCAAGCGAGGCAGCCACAGCACTACCGAGAGCCAGGCGCCCAGTAGTCCCAGTGCGGCGAAAACCGCCATCTGGCGCAGGCCCGGCAACGGGGTAAGGGTCTGGGCGAGGTACGCGACCAGGCTCGATGCCAAGCCCAGTGCGAGTCCGGGCAGCAGGGCGCGGAGGCGAAAGGCGCGGCCAGCGATGGCCCGATGACTCTGCAGATGCAGGGCGTAATCGATGGCGATGCCGATAAGACTGGCGCCGAAGGCCAGCGTCAGCAAGTGCAGGCTGCCGAACAATGCCAACGTCAGGGTCAGCGCCATCAGCAGGCCGCTGCCTAGCGGTAGCAATAGTGCGAGCAGGACGCGCGGCGAGCGAAAGACGATCAGCAGCACTACGATCAGGCCGAGCAACGCGCCCAGGCCGATGGTCGAGATCTCGTGCTTGGCCTGCTCGGCGCCGGCCGCAGCATGAAAGATCAACCCCGAGCGCAATAGTGTCGCTTCGGGGTGATTGGCCTGAAAATCCGCCAATGCCGTCGTCAGGCGCTGCTGAGCGTCAGGCGCATAGGGCGAGGTAGCAAGCTTGCCGATCAATAGATTAAAACGCTGGCCGTCGATATCGATGCTCAAACGGCCATCGCGCGGGGTGACGCGACTCGTGGTGCGCTCCTCGAGCCAGGCATCGAGCAGTCCGAACGGGTCGCGTAGCGGATCCGGGCGCGCGTCGGGCGAGAACAGCGTCTTCAGTGCGGGCTCGACCAGCGAGTTACCGCCGTCGGCATCGATGGCCTGGCGTATCTCGGGGGTCAGCAGGCGATAGCGATAGGCATCGAGTGCCGCCTGAGGATCGTCGTCGAGTAGATC
>NZ_JARANX010000166.1:0-1020 GCF_029889785.1 Chromohalobacter sp. 48-RD10
CGGATCGATGGTGAGGGCCGGCGGCGTCTGATCCAGCGTCGCGCTATCGGTCACCGTTCCGGTATTGCCCGCCGCATCGATGAGGGCGAGCGTCGCAGTCAGCTCGCCGTCATCGAGGCCGGAGAGGTCGGCGGTGGTGGTGAACGAGCCGTCATCCTCCAGCGTGATGTCGTCGCCCTGAATCACCACCGGGTCGCCGCCGTTGGCGCTGGCGATGGTGAGCGTCTCGATCGTCGCGTTGTCCTCGACCTGGCCGGTGAGGGTGGCGGTATCGGCCTCGGCCGCGTTGTAGACCTCGTCGGTGAAGCTGACGTCGTTGTTGCCGTCATTGGGGGCTACCGCGTCCACCGTTTCGGTCGCCGGATCGCTGGCGTTGCCGGCGGCATCGGTGGCCGTGGCCGTGACGTCGTCGCCATCTTCCAGCGGCGTCTCGGGTGTGACTGTCCAGGTACCATCGTCGCCGACGGTGACCGGTTCGCCGATCGGATCACCGTTGCCATTGGTCAGCGTTACGGTGCTGCCGACCTCGGCGGTGCCAGTGATGTCATCACCATTCGTCGGGTCGATGGTGGGAACATCCGGTGCCGTCTCGTCGATGGTCAGCGTGAAGGTCTCACTGGCATCAGAGGTATTGCCGGCGGCGTCGGTGGCTTCGGCGGTGAAGCTGACATCGCCTTCGTTCAGTGCCTCTGGCGTAAAGTTCCAGCTACCATCACCGTCGGCATTGACCATGCCCACGGACGTGCCGTTCTGGAAGATCTCAATGGTGCTGTTGGCTTCGGCCGTGCCGGTCAGTGTCGGCGTGAGATCGTTGGTGCTGTCGCCACTGGTCAGATCATCAGTCAGCGGCTCAACATCGTCCGTGGCATTGGCGATGACCGGGGCATCTGGCGCGGTGGCATCCACGGTCTGCGTGGTCGGCTCACTCTTGTTGCCCGCCGCATCGGTCGCGGTGGCCGAGACCTGGGTATCGTCAGCGAGTACGGGCTCTGGCGTCACGCTCCAGTTGCCATCGCCGTC
>NZ_JARANX010000167.1:0-1019 GCF_029889785.1 Chromohalobacter sp. 48-RD10
ATCTCGCAGCGGCCGAGTATAGAGTTGCCAGGCGAGCGCCCCGATCAGCACCAGGCTGACGCCCAGACGTGCGAGGGTTGCATTAGCGGGACGCATGGGCTGGCTCCGGGGCGGCGAACAGGTCGCGGTGCCCGACGTGCAGGTCGAGATGCCCCCGGTCGAGGGCCTCCCGGCGGCGTTGCCACCAGCGTTCGATGCGCTGGCGATCATGCGGGGCTTGCTCACGGGCGGCGGCGGCCCAGCCATCGATAAGGTTCAGCGCCAGGGGGCGCTGCGCCGGCGTCAGGCGCCAGGGGCTTTCAGCGTCGACGATGTAAAAGCCTCTGGCGGTGAAGGCGTCGATCAATGCCTGGGGCGCCGTGGTGCCCAGCGCGGGCCCGAGGCCCTTGTCGCGGCGTTGATGCGCGGCGAGTATCTCGAGGAGCCAGGCATCTTCGGCATCATTGACCGCCACGTCATCGGTCTGGAAACGAATATTGCCGTCCACGCTGAGCGTGATTAATGTCGCGGCGCAATGGGCCGCACAGGCGTCGGCCAGGGCCTCGACCCAGGTGGCACTGACCAGATCACACAGCGCCGAGGCGGTGACGAAGTCGATACCGGCGAACCATGACGCTTCGAGCGCATGCAGATCACGCTGATGCGTGGTCACGTGGATGGGCGCTTCCGTGTTATCGCGCAAGGACTGACAGCGCTCTACGGCATGGCCGAGCAAGGCATCGTCATGATCGAGCAGATGCCAGTGCTGAGGGCCGGGCAAGCGAGGCGCGAGATAGCGTACATTGGCGCCGCTGCCACTGCCGAGATCGAGTAGTTGCCAGGGCACTTGGCGCTCACGCGTGGCAAGCCAGTCGACGGCGGCCTGCATGGGGGCCGTGGCGCGGGCGTCGTGATCGGCTTGCTCGCGCTGTGCCAGCCAAGACTCGCTGAACGTGCCGGCGGTGTTCATTCGGCGCCTCGTTGCAAAGCGGTGGCAAAGGCTGCACCGACCTGTGACCAATCGCGCAGCGAGGCCCGGG
>NZ_JARANX010000168.1:0-1017 GCF_029889785.1 Chromohalobacter sp. 48-RD10
CGTCCTCAGCGAGCACATCGACTTCATCGACTGCCTCGCCGAAAACGGTCACCACGCCAGCGTCGATTACGGCGGTCACGAGTCCAACGCCGGTTACTGGGCCGAAAATAGCAACGCGGTTCGCTTTATCAACTGTCGTTCGCGCGACACGACGCATCATGGCTTCGTCGCTACCACCGGACGCAGCCCAACGCTGGGTATTGGACACTTCTCTCTGCGCGGCTGCATCGCCGAGACAACGGGCAATGGGTACTTACTCAGCGATATGAATGGCATTCCCGTACGCCATACCGTCGACGACTGCCTGGCACGCGACGTCGCCAGAGGCTTCTGTATCGAGATGTCGCTTGCGGCCAGCCGCCTCACCGGGCAACGCTTCACCACGCTCCTTGGTGACAGCCGACGCACTGGCAACACGCTGTCTTTCACAGGCGATGGGCATATCGATATCCGCGATATCGACGAAACCTGGCAAACGTTCTATCCACGCCGCTATGAGAGCATCAGGGCCAGATACGCGTCGGTCGTTGCCGCAGGCAACTTCAAAGGCGAGCTGCACCTCGCCCACTTCCAGAGCCGACACGGCGACACCGATGAGCCCATTGCCGTAGGCTTCAAGCTCATCGACCAATCGCACCTGAGCGACTTCACGCTGAGCGGCACGCAAGCACGACTCTTTCATGTACCGGCCGAGCGCATCAGTCTGCATGACTGCGAGATCCCCGCCGGCTGGGTCCAAGCCTACGACACACTCGATGTAGACGCCTGCCGGCTTGGTGACGGCGTGCCGCGCTTCGACATCTTCAACACCACGCAGCATCATCGTTACCACCACTGCCGATTCGACTTCACCCCCGGCGGCGGGCATCTCTACCTGCACAACAGCGACAAACGCAATGCGCGGCATGTGGTGCGCTTCGAACGCTGCCGTTTCAAGAAAGACCTCGCCCAGCACGGCTACATGATCACCTTGGACGCAGCGCCCGGTGTCTTCATGGCCAATGAAAGCAATTATCT
>NZ_JARANX010000169.1:0-1016 GCF_029889785.1 Chromohalobacter sp. 48-RD10
TCCACTTGGGGATCGGGCTACGGCATCTCTGTATTCGATACGGCGTATTGGACCGACGCCGATGTGCCCTGGGCCGCCGCATTCGGCCAAATCCATGTGCCTCTTTCCTGGCTCCTCTCCACGCTGGTGACCGGACATATCGTCATGGCGGGTTATCACCGGTTGATTAGGCGCGACGACACGCTACACCGGATGCTCGGACACTAGGCGTTCACGGTATCGTAACGTCTAGCTTTCCCTTGATGGCCCACTTCCCTGCCGCTGCTCGATCAGCGGCTGGGCTTGGCCGCCTGAATAGGACAGCAAGGGAGTCGACAGGACGAGGCTCTCGTTTGACTTTGGTCTTTTGGTAAACTCAGGAAACTTCGCGTAATGTAAGTTTACCTATACGCCAAAAACTAAACACAGGGGGCATCATGGACTTGAGCGAGAAGCTTTACGGCATCGCACGTCGTGGTGAAGAGCAGGTCGAACACATCAAGAACGAGGAAGCGACCAAGACGGCTTTAGTGCTCCCCTTCATCAACTCGCTTGGATACGATCCCTTTGATACTCGAGAGGTAGTGCCAGAATTCACGGCGGATGTAGGCACCAAGAAGGGTGAAAAGGTCGATTACGCCATTCGTGCAGATGGCAACATTTCGATCCTCATGGAATGCAAACCCTTGGGCACCAATCTCGCCAATGTCCAGTACAACCAACTCTACCGCTACTTTGCTTGCACGGATGCCAAATTCGCCATTTTGACGAACGGCCTTGAGTACCGTTTCTATTCTGACCTGGACTCCGAGAACAAGCTGGACACCCGCCCCTTTTTCACTTTCAACCTGGAAGACTTTAACGAACAGGATATCGAAGAGCTTCAGAAATTCACCAAGCCCAATTTTGATGTTGATGCCATTCTCAGTACGGCCAACCGGCTCAAGTACACCAACCTTGCCAAACAGGCCATTGGTGAAGTTTTCCGAGACACCCCGGAAGAATTCGTCAAGTTCGTAGTGGGCAAGATCTACGAG
>NZ_JARANX010000017.1:0-45201 GCF_029889785.1 Chromohalobacter sp. 48-RD10
GGCATGCCGTACACGGCGCGCGGCATCCTCGCAGAACATCAAGTTCTGGCCATTGGCCAGGGCGAATGCTTGCTCATCGACACGCTTGACGGCCGTCTGCAAGGCCGTGCCAAGCGCGTTCTCGACCGTGTCGATCAGCGCCGCCACGGGCAGCGCCTCGAGATCGCCGGCCAGGCGCAGTGAGAGATGCGCCTGGCTGCGTTGGCTGTGTGGCGTCGCCAGGATACCCTGCTCGCTGCCCAGCCACGCCCTGACGGCGTCGTGGCTGATCGGCATGTCGGTGAAGTCCTCGTCGAATGCTTGCTGGATCGATTGGCGTGCGAGGGCCGCCGAGCAGGGGCAGGTCGAGGAATAGCCGATCGTGATCTCGAGCGTCGCCTGCATGCCCCGTGCATCTTGGCGGCAGCGCAACGCACAGGGGTATGCCTTCCAGCCCGCGCGTGGGCTGATCAATGCAGGGCGCTTGATCAGGACGTCACCGCTCAGATCGAGAAAGGCGGTATTGGACAAGTCGTCATGGCTATCCAGAAAACGCTGCAATACCGCGCCCAGGCGTGACAGCGTCACTTCCTCGTGTTCCAGGGCCTCTAGCGCCATATAGAGACGCGACATATGAATGCCTCGCGCCGAGGTGGCGTCCAGGGAAACACCGGCCGAGGCTCGACCGTTGACGGCACTGTTCGCCAGGCGAAACGGTAGCGCGATGTCCTCCATCCCGACCCAGGCAAGGAGGCCTTCCAGGTCGGACGCACCGTTTGCCACGTCGTGCAATGTATGTGGGTTCATGGGCTCTTGCATGCGTTTATCAGTCCCAGGCTGGAAAGGGGTCGGGCAGTGTCTGCCAGTGCGTATTGCCGGCGAGCATTTCCTCTTCGCTCAACAAGCAGGCGTCGAGCGCCTGGCGCATTTGTGCCTGATTCAGGCGTTGGCCGATGAAGACCAATTCCTGGCGCATGTCGCCGAACGGTTCCTGCCATTTCTCCATGATCGCCTCCCGATACTCGGGGTCGTCGGGCCAATGCGATTCGGGTACGGCTTTCCAAAACAGGCCCGCGAAGCCGTAATGGGCGATGCCACCGGCTTGACTCCATTGCCCGACGTGTTGCGGTCGTGTGGCCAGCCAGAAGAAGCCCTTGGAACGCAGTAGCGTGGCGTCGAAGCCATCGCCATGAATTAGCGCGTAGAATTTCTGCGGATGAAAAGGGCGCCGGGCATGATAGGTGAAGCTCGAGATACCGTATTCTTCGGTTTCCGGCACGTGCTCGCCGCGCATTTCCTTCAACCACCCCGGGGCCTGCTGGGCGCGCTCGAAACTGAAACGCCCGGTATCCAGGACCTTGTCCAGCGTTACCTGGCCATGCGTCATGGGAATCAGCTCAGCCTCGGGGTTGAGTGAGCGCAGCACCGCCGTCAGCTCATTTAACTGCTGGGTTTCGAGCAGATCCGTCTTGCTGATCAGCAAGACATCGCAGAACTCGACCTGATCGACCAGCAGGTCGGCGACATTGCGTTCGTCGTCCTCGCCGAGGCTTTCCCCGGCTTCGGCCAACGACTGGGCCTCGTGATACTGGGAAAGGAAATTGACGCCGTCCACCACGGTGACCAGCGTATCCAGGCGGGCGACCTGCGAGAGGCTTTGCCCGCCTTCGTCCGTGAAGGTGAAGGTTTCAGCCACCGGCAGTGGTTCGGAGATGCCCGTGGACTCGATCACCAGATGATCGAAGCGCTCCTCAGCGGCCAGACGCCGCACCTCGACCAGTAGATCTTCGCGCAGGGTGCAGCATATGCAGCCATTGCTCATCTCAACCAGGCGTTCATCGGCCCGGTTGAGCGTCACCGCGCCTTGATCCTCATGTGGCTCGGTGGGCGCCCCCCGGACCAGCGCGGCATCAATGTTGACCTCGCTCATGTCGTTGACGATCACCGCCACGCGGCGTCCTTCACGGTTGGCGAGAATATGGTTGAGCAGCGTGGTCTTGCCGGTACCTAGAAAGCCGGATAAGACGGTAACCGGGAGTGTTGTCTGCGATGACGGCACTCTGTTTCTCCTCTTGTCTGTTGATGATGCGTTTCCCGCGATGCCTCGGTCTTCGTGGCGGCATGTTTAATTATGTTATATCATAACATATATGCAACCCAGATATTCCAGCGTTGAGTTTTTTGCCGCATGATACTCGCCTAGGGATTTGGCTTATCGACGTGAGGCAGGGAGCGCAATGAAAGGATGGGTGCTGGGCGGGACACTGGTGCTGTTGAATGGGGCGAACGCGGCCCTGGCGCAGGGCGAAGCGCCGGACAAGCAAGTCCGCGAGGTGCTCGATCCTATCGTCGACTCCTTGATGGAGGCGCAACACATCCCCGGTATGGCGGTCGCCCTCGTTGGCCCACAGGGCACGATGATTGCCCATTACGGCGTCGCCGACCGCGAGACAAGCTCAGCGCTCGACAACGACACCTTGTTCGAGATCGGCTCGCTCAGCAAGACGTTCACCGCCACGCTGGTCTCGTTGGCCGCCGTCGAGGGCAAGCTCGATCTCGACGCCCCGGTGAGTCGCTATCTGCCCAAACTCGAGGGCAGTGCCTTCGATGACATCAGCGGCCTTGATCTCGGTACTCACACCGGCGGCGGACTGCCGCTGTTCGTGCCGGATGAAGTCACCGATAACGCATCGCTGATGGCCTGGTATCGAGACTGGCAGCCAAACGAGCCCATCGGCGAGAGCCGCACCTACTCCAATCTCAGCATCGGGCTACTCGGCGTGGAAACGGCGGCGAGTCTGGATAGTGAGTTCGTGTCGGCGATGCGTTCGCATGTGCTAGAGCCGCTGGGATTGCAGCACACTTGGTACGACGTTCCCGACGATCATATGGCTGATTACGCCATGGGCGAGAACAAGGACGGCCAGCCGAGTCGCGTGGCCCCCGGCGTGCTCGACGATGAAGCCTATGGCATCAAGACCACGGTCGGCGATCTAGCCAAGCTGGTACGAGCCAACCTGCATCTCGCGGATATCGACGCTGAGCTTCAGCAGGCCATCGACGCCACCCGCCAGGGTTATTACCGAGTCGGCGACATGACGCAGGATCTGATCTGGGAGCAGTACCCACTCCCCGTCGCGCTCGACACGCTGCTTGCCGGCAACGGCTATGACATGATCCTCGAGCCCAACGCAGCCGAGGCCATCGCGCCGCCACAAGCGCCACGCGACGATGTCTGGATCAACAAGACCGGCTCCACCAACGGCTTCGGCGGCTATGTCGTGATGCTGCCCGGCGAACAGACGGGGTTGGTGATGCTGGCCAACAAGAATTACCCCAATGGCGCTCGCGTTGAGGCGGCTTATCGCATTCTCTCCGGCCTTGGTGTGATCGACGCACCGCAGTGGGTGGATTCGCCATAGTGGCTCGGTGCGCACCTTAGCTCGGCATCAACAGGCTCCACCACGCCACGCCCAGCAGCAGAAGGGCTAGCCCCCGGTTGAACCATCGCCACTGCCGTGTCGTACGGAACAGCCGGCCAACGCCGCTGCCCATCAGCGCCCAACTCGCCAGGCAGGGTACGGCAACGCCGCCGAAGATGAGCGCTAGCACGGCAACGTGCGCCATGCTGGAAGCGCCATCGGTGAACACACTGACCACCGAGAGCGCCATCATCCAGGTCTTGGGGTTGACCAGTTGCAAGCCGGCGGCCTGCAAGGCGCCAAAGTGCGGTACCCGGTCGGAGGTGTCGTTTTCCAGCGTCGGCGGCTGGCTGCAATAGAGTTTCCAGGCCAGCCAGCTCAACCAGGCCACACCGACTAACGCCATGATTTGGCGAACGAGGGGATATGCAAGCAGCGTATTCGCCAGGCCACCGCCGACGACCAGCACGATCATGGCCGCCGCCAAGCTGGCACCGAATACCGCTGGTAGTGCGCGCTTCCAGCCCCGGCGTGAGCCTTGCGTCAGGATCAGTAGATTGGTCGGCCCCGGCGTGATCGAGGCCACGAAGGCGAAAAGTGTGAAGGGCAACCAGGACGACATGGGTAACTCCGTAAATAGTAGGGATTGCGCCACTATGCCGTCGGTGAGCATTCGCGTCTGGAAGGTTTGAGCAGCGACGTGATTCAGGCTCGCTGAGAAGCGCGACGGTGGGCTCAGCTCGGTGGCTGGCAACGGCGCCGGTAGTCGGCCGGCGTCAAACCGTAGGCGCGTCGAAACCAGCGGCCCAGATGACTCTGATCGG
Source organism: Chromohalobacter sp. 48-RD10 (assembly GCF_029889785.1). Lineage (NCBI taxonomy): Bacteria > Pseudomonadati > Pseudomonadota > Gammaproteobacteria > Oceanospirillales > Halomonadaceae > Chromohalobacter > Chromohalobacter sp. 48-RD10. The sequence continues at coordinate 4,226 of NZ_JARANX010000017.1, forward strand.
CGAAGCCCAGTTGGCTGGCCACTATGGCAGGCGATTCACCGGTGGCAAGGCGCTGGCGAGCGAGGCTCAAGCGTAGTTGCACCAGATAGGCATGGGGCGCCAGGCCGAAGGCGGCTTTGAAGGCGCGGGTCAAGCGAAAGCGGTCGACACCGCAATGCTCGGCGAGCGTCTGCAGGCCGATATCGTCTCCACTGTGGGCGTGTAGATATGCCTGGGCATGTCGTGCGACGCGGGGCAGACGCGGATCGTTGTCCCAGCGTCGCTGACGCCAGCCCAGATGCGGGACCATGCCTTGCAGTAGCGTATCGAGTGCGGCATCGCGCTGGAGCCGTGTGCTCGGTGCGCGCAGTGTAGTGAAGGCGTTGGCGACGGCAGCGATCAAGGGCGAGTCGTCGACCAGTGTCGAAGCGAACCCTGGCTCCCCCGAGACGACGCCCGGCGTCCCGAAATGGCGAAGCTCGCGTTGCAACCAGTCTGCGTCAAGGTAGAGCATGGAGTATGTGAAGCCGCCACGCGCCGGCGCGTGGCCGTCGTGAATCTCGCCTGGTTCGACGAAGAAGAGACGTCCCGGCGTACTATCGTGTCGCCAGCGCCGACAGTGAAACTGCTGCACACCTTGCTCGGTGAAACCAACCAGATAACTGTCGTGCCAGTGCGGGTCGTAGGCATGGCCCTCGAAATGCGCGCGGATTGTCTCGATACCCGTATCGCCATCCTTTTGCAGGTCGATCCAGTTCGTCGATTTCATCCCAGCCTCCCGCTAAATCATCATGCTGAGCTGGTTCTAGCATGCCAGTGTGAGCGACGATTGTCTGGAACGTTTGTGCAGCCTGGGTGCGTCAGTCCGGCGCCGGCGTTTCGAAGGTGTCGCGCCGGCGTACCGTCAGCGTGGTACCGATCGAGGCGACGATGATCAGGCCGATAGCCAGCCATTGCAGGCCACTCAGGAGCTGGCTCAGGAACAGCAGGCCGGAGAGCGCACCGATCGCCGGTTCCAGGCTCATCAGAGTACCGAAGGTCTGGGTCGGCAGGCGCGGCAACGCCACCATTTCGAGCGTGTAGGGCAGGGCGGTGGAAAGCACGGCGACGGCGAGTGCCAGCGGGAGGACGTCCGGCGCGAAAATCGCCGGGCCGACGTCGATCAGCCCGACAGGGGCGATCACCACCGCGGCGATGGTGATACCCAGCGTGGCGCTCTGGGCGCCGTTGACCGAGCCCGCCTTTTGCCCGAACAGGATATACAGTGCCCAGCAGACGCCTGCGCCCAGCGCGCAAGCCGCGCCGTAGGGATCGACCGGGCCGTTGCTGTCATCGCCCAGCAGTAGAAGGAACGCCAGGCCGAGCACGGCGAATGCCACCCACAGCAGGTCCAGCCAGCGTCGCGAGGAGAGTATCGCCACGGCGAGCGGCCCAGTGAACTCCAGTGCCACTGCGATCCCCAGCGGCACGGTCTGCAGCGCCTGGTAAAAAAGCAGGTTCATGACGCCTAGCGCGACGCCGTAGATCACGGTCGACTTCCAGGCGCGGCGGCTGAATCGCTGGCGCCAGGGGCGCATGACGATCAGCAGTATCAGCGCGGCGAGAATCAGGCGAATCGAGGTCGTGCCGGTGGCGCCGATGACCGGAAACAGGGTCTTGGCGATGGAGGCGCCGGTCTGGATCGAGCACATCGCCACGATCAGTATGGCCACCGGCCAGATCTTGGCGAGCAATTCACGCGCGACGGCTGACATGACACCTCCCTTGTGTGTGCGGCATGGTTCCTTCCCGACGTTGTCAGTGACAACATGACCGAGCGCTGGCAGGCGAGAGAGTCGCGATAAATACCATGCAGCCAGCAGCAACTCGAGTAGCGTCGTCGCGACGCCATCAGGTACACGAATATCTAAAATAAGCCGCTCAGATTACGCTTTCTCGACGCGTACATCCAATGCCCTGTCATCGAATGCCAGCCGGTCGGCAATCGCCGCCATATCGGCCACTGGATCGGCGTATTGCCAGGCGATGTCGGGGTGTGCCGTCACACTGAAGTAGATGGCGTCGCCCTTGAAGGGGCAGTGCGTCACGTTGGCGGAGTGGACGAGATGCGCCATGTGCACGTCGCTTTCGGGCAGGTACTGGCGCGGGGGATAACCGCGTTCGCGTAGTTCGACGGCGCGGGTACTGTCGGCGATCAATGTGTCGCCGTCCCACACCCGCACACGTCGAGCGTGCGGGTGCAGGCTGATGCGGTCTTGCGTAGTGTCTGCGGACATGAGGCCTCCCAGGCTATTGAGTGTCTGCCGACAAGGGAGAACCAGCGAGTGCGCGTGTCACGGCGGCCTCGGCATGCAGTGCCGTGGTGTCGTAGAGCGGCACATGGGTGTCGGTCGCCTTGATCAGCATGGCGATCTCGGTGCAGCCGAGAATCACTGCCTGCGCCTCTCCGGCGGCGTCCCATCGTCCTTCGCTTTGCAGGGTCTCGATCTCGGCGAAGTCCACGCTCACCATCGCCACCTTCGCTGAGTGCAAGCCCCCTAGAGCTTGCTTCACGCCCTCATTCAGCGCGCGATAGTAGCTTTCGGTGGATTCCCAGCTCATACCGCCGAGTAAACCGATGGTGCGCATGATGAACTCTCCTTGGGTGAAAAATCGGAATAAAGCGCCGCGACGCGCGGTCGACCCACGAGGCGGATTGTCGCACCCTGCCTCGCGTCATAGCGCCGCAGGCCGCCTCTGGCCCGAGGTACAGGCGCATGGCATCGCGCGCCCTTTGGACCCGCGCGCTCGTCCGGCTGTGTTGGGGCGAGAGCCGCGATAGTATGGCACGCCTCTGAACAACCCACCGGTCGCGACCATGTTCTTTTTCTTGCGTACATCCACGCGTCGTTTCACCGCCTGGCTGAGCCTATTCGCCATGCTGCTGGTGGTATGCGGTCCGGTGGTCGGGCAGGCCAGCGCGTCTCTGCGGCATGACGCGATGCCCGCGCACATGACGATGCATGTCGAGGCTGAACAGGGTCCGCCATCGAGTGGCCACGTCGAGTCGGCCGGGCTCCATGATCAGTGCCCGTATTGCTCGCTATTCGGCCATTTTCCGGTTATCGAGGGTGTGTCCACCATCTCGATAGCGGCCAACGCTGCCGTCATTGCGCCACATGTGCCGAGCGTGCTTGCTTCCCAGGCTGTGACGACCACCTTCCCCAACGCGCTGACCCGCGCGCCGCCGTCCGCACACCATCACGCATAAGCGGTCTCGACCCCGAGCCTAGCGCCTGCAAGCCGATGCTTGCTCAGGGGCGTCGACCAATGATGAATGCGGCTACCTGCTGGTAGTCAACGGCACGCTATATGGGGGCTTTATGTCTCGTCCTTCTTCTCGTTCTTCACGTGCCGCCGGCGACCTTTATCGGGCGGTCTGGCGTTGGCATTTCTACGCGGGTCTCATCGCGATTCCCTTTCTAATTTCGCTGGCGGTGACCGGTGGGCTCTACCTCTTCAAGGATGAGATCGACCAGTGGCTCAATGCGGATATCGTGCGCGTCGAGGCGCAGTCGTCGCCGACGGTAGCGCCGCAGCAACAGCTCGATGCCGCCGTGGCGGCGTATCCCGGCGAGGCGTTCCGTTATGTGCCGCCGGCGGCACCGAATCTCGCCGCGGAGGTGGACATCGCCACGGGCGATAGCAGACAAGCGGTCTATGTCGATCCCTATACTGGCCAGATCACCGGCACGATTCCCTATCAGGGCAGCGTGATGTGGATCGTGCGGTCTATCCACAGCCTCTCTTACTTCGGCGAGACGGCGAGCATGGTCATCGAGATCGTCGGTGGCTGGTCGATTCTACTGGTGTTGACCGGTCTCTATCTGTGGTGGCCGCGCGGCCGGCGCGGGGGCGTGATGTCGGTACGCGCAACTCCGGCGAAGCGGGTCTTTTGGCGTGATCTGCACGCTGTCACTGGCGTCTTCGTGGGGGGCTTCATTCTCTTTCTCGCCGTGACCGGCATGCCCTGGACCACGGTGTGGGGTAGCAAGGTCAACGAACTCGCCAATGGCCACAATGTCGGTTATCCGGACGGGGTGCGCGTCAACGTGCCGGTCTCTGACGAACGGCTGGCGGAGCGGGAAACGACGCCCTGGTCGCTGGAACAGGCGCGCTTGCCGGAGTCGACACCCCAAGGCGAGAGCGCGCCGAACATCGGAATGAATGGCGCAGTGGCGGCATTCGACGATCTGGGACTGGCTCCCGGCTATGCCGTCAGCCTGCCAAGTAGCTCCAGCGGGGTCTATACCGGCTCGATCTACCCTGACGATCTCTCGCGGCAGCGCGTTGTGCACCTGGATCAGTACAGCGGCGAGCCGCTTCTGGACATGAACTACGCCGACTACGGTCCGCTGGGCAAGTCGCTGGAGTGGGGCATCAATGTCCATATGGGGCAGCAGTACGGGCTCGCCAATCAGCTGATTTTAGCGCTGGCCTGCGCTGGGATCGTACTGCTGTGTGTTTCCTCGGGCGTGATGTGGTGGAAGCGTCGACCGAGCGGCAAGCTGGGGATTCCCCCCGAACCCAAGGACCCCCGCCGCTTGCGCGGCGTGCTGGCGTTGCTCGCCATCGGTGGCGTTATCTTCCCGCTGGTAGGCGCCTCGATGATCGTCATGGCGGTGGTGGATGCGCTGGTGCGCCGCCGCGGCGCCAGGCGCGCCGCGACGACCGCTTAGCCAGGCAGTCGCCGATGACCGTTGCGCCCGCCCGTGTCACGCGAGGGCGGGCGCGATCGTCATTCATTTCATCTCGAAACCGCGCGAGACGAGGAAGTCACGCATGTGCGGGCGCACCTTGTGCTCGAACAGCGGCGTGAGGTTCTGCGACCAGGTAGTGTCTTTCTGAGCACTGCCACGCGCCTGGTAGTAGTCGCGCATGGTGGCGTCGAAGGTGGCGACGTGGGGCTGATCGTCGCGGTAGTAGTCTTCCTTGAGGATGGCGTCGACCGGCAGGCGGGGTTTGACCTCCGGGGACTGATCCGGATAACCCAGGCACAGGCCGAAAACCGGGTAGACGTGCTCGGGCAGGTGCAGCAGGTCGCTCACGGCTTGCGGATTGTTGCGAAGACCGCCGATGTAGCAAATACCCAGGCCTTCGGATTCGGCGGCGACCACGACGTTCTGCGCCATGAGCGCGGCGTCTACGCTGGCGACTAGCATTTGCTCGGTCATACCGCGGGTAGCGTCGGCACCGGCGCGTTCGGCGGCGTCGGCGGGGCGCTTCATATCGGCGCAGAAGACCAGGAAGTCGGAACAGGTGGCGATGTAGTCCTGTCCGCCAGCCAAGCCGGCGATGGTCTCGCGATTGGCCGGATCCTTCACGTGAATGACGCTGTAGGCCTGCACATGGCTCGAGGTCGCGGCGCTCTGGCCGGCCTGAAGGAGATCCCGCAGAAGGTCATCGGGAATCTGGCGGTCGGTGAAGCGGCGGATCGAGCGGTGTTGATTGAGCAATTCGATGACGGGATTCATGCAACCTCGCGTGGATGATTTTATTAGCTTACTAATAAGTATACCGCATATACCGGCTGTCTCTCACTAGGTGGCGCGTCAGTGCGCCATATCTCTCGCCAGGGCGGGGTATTATCCTGAAGGTAGTATGTTCTCTCACCGACCAGGGATCGACGCGATGAAGGCTGCGACCGCTCGTCCGACCACGTTGTCTGCCGCCTGGAGCCTGTGGACGCTCTTGCTCGGCGTAGGGCTTTTGATGATGGGCAATGGCCTGCAGGGCTCGCTGCTCGGGGTACGGGCGTCGGCAGCGGATTTCGGCAACACGGTCACGGGACTGGTGATGTCGTCCTACTTCGTGGGCTTTCTAGTGGGCTCGGTGCTGACGCCACGCAAGCTGCGCGAAGTCGGCCATGTGCGTGTCTTCGCGGCGCTGGCGTCGATCACCTCGGTGGCGATCCTGATTCACGCCTTGTTCGTCGAGCCATTGGTGTGGGCGGCCATGCGCTTCGTCACCGGTTTTACGTACGCGGGGCTCTACGTCGTCGCTGAAAGCTGGCTGAACGGTTATGCCTCCAACCGGCTTCGGGGACGCCTGCTGGCGATCTACATGGTGATCAGCTATCTCGGCATGGGCGGTGGGCAATTGCTGCTGGGCAGTGCCGATCCTTCGGGCATGGCGTTGTTTCTGCTGGTGTCGATTCTGGTCTCGCTGGCCTTGGTACCGATCTTGATCAGCTACACGCCGCAGCCCGAACTCAGTCAGCCCGAGGCGATGAGCCTGCGCGCGCTGTATCGGCTCTCGCCACTGGGTACGGTGGGCTGCTTCATGACCGGCATCACCAATGGTGCCGTCTTCGGCATGGGCGCGGTGTTCGCCACCAATAGCGGCTTGAGCGTCGCCCAGGTCTCGGTCTTCATGAGCGCCTTCATCTTCGGCGGTGCGATCCTGCAGTGGCCGCTGGGCAAGCTATCCGACAAGGCCGACCGGCAATGGGTGATCGTCGGCGTCGCCCTGGTAGCGGTGCTGCTGTCGCTGGTCGGCGCGCTCGTCAGCGGCTGGTCAGCGATGTCATTGACGCTGCTCGGGGCGTTGCTGGGTGCGACGACACTCACGCTCTACTCGATCTTTCTGGCCTGCGCCAACGACTTCTTGACCGATCAGCAGACCGTGGCGGCCAGTGCGAGTCTCGTCCTGGCGTTGGGGATCGGCGCGATTCTGGGGCCGGCCAGCGCCGGGGTGCTGATGGAATGGCTGGGGCCGGATGGCTTCCTGTGGGATCTGGCCATCATGCATGTCGTCATGGTGTTGTTCGGGCTCTATTGCATTCGTCATTACCCGACCAGCGAATCGCCCGAACAGGGCCACTACGTGATGGTCGCCTCGGACACCACGCCGCTGGGCACGGCCTGGACGGAAGAAGCCGCGCAGGAAGAAGGGCAACTGGAACTGGCGCTGGAAATGGAGGCGGAACCGGAAGCCGAGACCGAGGATGAAATGTTGGCGGGGCGATGAGTGCGTTGCCCCGCTGACGAGATAAGCCCACGACTGGGGGGCGGAGTCAAATACTGACCAGCGATTCCCACCAGCGCGCGAGGCTGTGTTGCCAATCCGACGCTTCCCGGTGTTCGTCACGCGTGTCGTTGAGATAGACCGTGGCGGTGAGGCCGGCCGAAAGCTGGACGTCGTCGGGGACGTCGTCGAGGGCGATGCGCACGGGGATGCGCTGCGAGAGCCGGACCCAGTCGAAGGAGGTGCTGACGTTCGCCAGTCCGCTGCCCTGGCTGTCGAGGCTCTTGTCGGAGATGCCGCGTGCGATGCTATCGACGTGCCCCCACAGCGGGGTGTCGCTGGCCAGGAGCTGGATGCGCACTGGCGCGCCGATGTCGATGGCGTCGAGCTTGGTTTCCTCGAAGTAGCCGAGCACGTGGAAACTGTCGGCGTCGACCAGGGTGATGGCGTCCTCGCCGGCCGAGACGTATTCGCCGGGGCGCAGCAGCAGGTTGGTGACATAGCCGTCGACCGGGGCGCGCACTGTGGCGCGTTCGAGATCAAGCTTGGCCTGTTTGACCGCGACTTCGGCCTGCTCGACCTGGGCCTGGGCGCTTGAATAGGCGAAGCGCGCATCGTCGCGGTCCTCCTGCGAGGCGTAGTCGCCGAGTTTTTGACGACGGGCATTGGCGGCCTTGGCTTCCGCGCGCTGCTGCTTGAGATTGTTGAGGTTGGCCTTTGCCTCGGCCAGCGCCAGTGCGTAGCGCTTCTTGTCGATAGTGAACAGCACGTCGCCAGCCTGCACGGTATCGTTGTCCTCGACCCGGAGGTTCTCGACCAGGCCTGAGACGTCGGTGCCGAGGTTGATGACATCGGCCCGGACACGGCCGTCGCGGGTCCAGGGGTCGTGCATGTAGTGGTTCCAGATCTGCGCGATGGCAACCACGGCGATGGCCAGTATCACCAGCGTCAGCAGCGGGCGCAGGAACTTGCGCGCACGCGGGGAGAGTGTCATGGCGTCATCCTTCTTGTGAGTGGGCGATCGGCAAGGCACCGGTCAGGGCGAGTACCGACCACAGCAATAGGGCGTAGAGGGCGATGTCCACGAGCACCGGTTGCCAGAACCAGTGATAGACGCCGAGGCGCATGAACACTCGCCTCAACAAAAGATAAAGGCTTAGCGAGACGAGCACGGGAACGGCCAGCGGCGGCACTAGAAAACCGAGAAAGGCCCATTCAGCGAACATGCGGCGTCTCCTGTCGAGGCGGTGTTGCTTGCCGATCAAGCGATGCGGCCTGGGCATCGTTATCGGCGCGGTTCTCCAGCGTGACGCCGGGCGCCTCGCGCATGAGGTGCCCCAGCATGGCAATTTCCCCCGCCGTGGCGACGGAGAGCCGGGGCTCGTGATAAAAGCGATCGACCCATTCGCGGGCCTGATCGGAAAGCTGGCGCCAGACCTCGGGCGAATGATGGCGATGCGCGATCAAGCGTTGGCCGATATCATCCAACCAGGCCTCGAGTTCCTGGCGATGCGGGGCCAGCTCCTCGCGTAGCCGCCGAATACGCCATACGCACAACGCCAGGGCGTGCAGATCGAGCGCCTCGCGCAGCGTGTCATCCGTGCCGCCCAAGGCGACGATGCGCCCTAAACGGTCGTAAAGGCGACTCTCCAGACGCGCCCGGTTGGGCAAGGTCGGCTCGCGCATTAGGCGCGCCACGCCTTGCCAATAGGCACTGAGCAGCGTACGGATGCGCTCGGCGGGAGAGCGTTGCTGCATCAGCGAATAGGTAGTCATGGCGACGATCGTGCCGAGAACCGATGCCAGGCCGCCGTTGATGTAACGGGTCGGTGAGAAGTTGTAGGTTGATTGCAGGTTAAGAAGCGTCATCAGGGTGATGGCGCCGGCCAGACCGATCAGAGACCACCGAGGATGCGGTGTCATCAGCGTGCCGACCATGACCGGAATACCGATGGCAATGGCCAGCAGTGGAAAGCCGTTGATGACTGGCAGCACCAGGAAGAGCAGGACACCGCCGAGAAGCACGGCGGCGATACTCCCCCACATGAACTGGTAGACCACCGCGGCGGGATTTGGCGCCTTGGCGAACAGCATGGTGAAAACGCCCAGCAGCATCATCGCCAGGTAGCCGGAATGCCAGCCGCTGTGCACCCAGAATAGACCCAGCAACTCGAAGGCGATGAACACGCGCAGGGCGTTGAAGCGGGCCACGAAGTGCTCGTTGTGCGTGGTGCGGGTACGCTTTTCGCGCGGCAAGGTCTGCATCTTGGCCGCCGCCGGGTCGTTCAGTGCATGACGCAGGCGTCGACCATGCTGCAGCAGGCCGAGTACTTCTCCAAGGCGTTGACGTACCAGTTCGGCGCGCACGCGGCTGCGGGGGCTCACCTGGTCGACGTCCCACTCGAAGTTCGGCAGCGTCAGCTTTTCCAGCGGCTCGCCGGCCGGTTGTTCGGCGATCGCGGTGAGCAGCGGTGCGGCATGCGCGTTCAATTGCGCCAGCCAGCGATCCCCGTCCTCGCATTCGCGCAGATAATCGATGGCGGTTTCCAGCTCGCGGATGGCGGTAATCAGCGCCAGGCTATCACTGGCGAAGCGGTCCAGCGCGGGGATGAAATGGCTCAGGCGCCGCGTTTCCAACCGCGTGAGGCCGCGCAGTTTTTCGAACTGCTGATAATAGCCAAGCAACGTCTTGAGGCGTGCGTCCTGGGTATCGCGGGGACGCGGTGTGTCCAGAGCCGCGTGGGTTTCTTCGGCAGCGCTTTGCAGAAATTGGGAAAGCGCCTCGGGTAATGCCCGGCTCCCGAAGCGCGGGGCGATGAGCAGGTGCATCAAGACACCGCAGCCGATGCCCAGTGCGGTTTCCGAGAAGCGCCCCAGCGCGACCGTCCAGATACCATCGACCCCTGTGCCGATAGCGGTCAGCGAGACCAGCGTGGCGGTATAGCCGCTGAGCATCATCACGTAGCCCAGGTATTCGTCCTGCTCGAGCATCACCCAATACATGCAGAACGCCAGCCACGCGCCCGCGAACAGCAGATACAGCATGGGCTGCTGGCCAAATAGCGCAATCAGTACCAGCCCGGCGATGGCGCCGAATAACGTGCCGAAGAAGCGTGCCACGCCGCGCCCGAGGATAATGCCAATGGGCGGCGTGCCGCCGGTGAACATGACTGGCTGAAGGGTAACGATCATCACTGCGAGGATGGCCCAAGCGGGCTGGTACAAGTCGAGGCGCAACGCCAGGAAAAGAGCCAGCCAGACGGCCAGCACGGTGCGTAACGCCAATAGCCAATGATCGGTGGAAATGCGCAGCATAACGTCATCCGGCCCCGACCGAATGGCCGGCGCATCAGGGAAAAGCGAGATAAATATTAGTCTGCGAATTATCTCAGTTCGTGCGACGTATGTCTAACTTCACCGCCACTCTCTCATGCTGAGCGGCGAGGGCCCTGGAATTTGGCGGTGTCGCCCTCACGTTGGAGGGATACCTTGCAGTGATATGTGCAGTGACAGAAAAGGAGAGCGCACGATGAGTTTTCAGGGCGAGCAACATCCCGGTGTCGAAACGCCACCGACCGAAACGCAGGGCTTTCGTTTCAACCACACCATGCTGCGAGTGAAGGACCCCGAGCGTTCTCTGGCCTTCTATTCGCGGGTCTTCGGGATGCGTGTGCTGCGCAAGCTCGATTTTCCGGAGATGCAATTCACACTCTACTTCCTCGCCAACCTCGGTGATGACGACGCCGTGCCGGAGGATCCAGCCGAGCGCAACGCCTACACCTTCGCGCAGAAGGGCATTCTCGAACTGACCCACAACTGGGGCACCGAAGATCAGGAAGGCTTTGCCTATCATGACGGCAACGCCGAGCCACAGGGCTTCGGGCATATCTGCTTCTCGGTGCCGGACCTACATGCCGCCGTGGCTTGGTTCGACGCCAACCAGGTAGAATTCAAGAAGCGCCCGCAAGACGGCAAGATGAAGGACGTCGCCTTCGTCAAGGATCCCGATGGCTACTGGATCGAGGTCGTTCAGCCCGAGCAGCTGGGCCACATGGGGAGTTGACGCAACGGCATCGACGGCTAGTGCGCGCCCATCTCGCCGCGTAATGGGCGGGACAGGGCGTCGCGCAGCGCCTGGCCGAGCTGCCCGCGGGCCAGCAGCACTTCCAGCTTGGTGATCGCCGCTTCAGGAGTGAGGTCATGTCCGGAGATAACGCCGGCCTTCTCGAGTCGCCGGCCGGTCGCGTAGGCCCCCTGCTGCACCGTGCCCTGGCCGCACTGGGTCACGTTGACGATGGCCAGACCGCGTTCGGTGGCACGGCGCAGGCAGTCGAGCAGTTGGCCGTCGAGTCCGGGGGGGTTGCCGACACCGTAGGTCATCAGCACCAGGCCCTGGAGCTGAGGGTCGTCGAGCTGCCGGGTGACTTGCTGTGGCGACAACCCGGGGTGGCAGTGCAGTACGGCGACGTGTCCTGCCGCGAAGTCGGCCTGAGTCAGGTCAGGGGTGCCGACCGGCAGTGCCGGGAAGCCGCTGAGACGCAACTCGATGCCTGCCTCACCGAGCCAGGGCGCGTTGGGAGAGTCGAAGGCGTCCAGGCCTTGAGTTCGGCACTTGCGCGCGCGGTTGCCGCGCAGTAGACGGTCGTGGAAGGCGATACATACCTCGCGGGGGGCGTGCGGATGCTTGGCTGCTTGCATGGCCAGGATCACGTTGTTCAGGGCGTCGCTGCGCGGCTCGCCCAGCGGGATCTGGGCGCCGGTGAGCACCACCGGCTTGTCCAGCGCACCGAGCAGGAAGGAGAGCGCCGAGGCGGTGTAGGCCAGGGTGTCGGTGCCGTGCAGGATGACGAAACCATCGTAGCTTGCCCACTCCTCGGCGAGCGCGGCGACCAGCCGATTCCACGCTGCAGGTGTCAGCTCGGCGCTGTCGATCAATGGGTGTAGAGTTTTGAGGTCGTGGTCGGGCAGGCGACCGGCTGGTTCGAGCGCCAGCGCTGCCTCCAACTGCTCGGCAAACTGCGGCGAGGGCACATAGCCCTTCGGCGAAGGTTGCATACCTAGGGTGCCACCGGTGTAGAGGATCAACAGGCGTGCCATGCTCACTTCTCCGCGGCGGGGGCCAGCATGGCCTGGGGGCTCAACAGTGCCTCGACCCGGGTGGGGTCAAGCAGCCCTTCGGCGATCACCAGCTCGCGGACCGTGGCTCCACTGTGCAGGGCCTGCTGAGCGATACGTGTCGCGTTGGCGTAGCCGATGTGCGGGACCAGCGCAGTGACTACGCCGATGCTGTGCTCGACGTGCTGGGCGCAGGTCTCGCGGTTGGCCTCGATGCCGACGATGCAGCGGGTGCGCAGCATATGGCAGGCCTCCCCCAGCATGCGCATGGCGTTCAGCAGGTTATAGACGATCATCGGCTCCATGACGTTGAGCTGTAACTGCCCCGCCTCGGCGGCCAGGGTGACCGCCAGGTCGCTGGCGATTACCTGGTTGGCCGTCTGGTTCACTGCTTCGGGGATCACCGGGTTGATCTTGCCTGGCATGATCGAGGAACCGGGCTGCACGGGCGGCAGGTTGATCTCGCCGAGCCCGGTACGCGGTCCACTGGAGAGCAGGCGCAGGTCATTGCACAGCTTGCCCAGTTTAATGGCGAAGCGCTTGAGCATCCCCGACAGGAAGACGAATGCTCCCATGTCCGAAGTAGCCTCGACCAGGTGCGACGCTGGTACCAGTGGCCGGCCGGACAAGCGTGCCAAGTGTTCGACAGCCAGCGCCTGGTAGCGCACCGGCGCGTTGAGCCCGGTGCCAATGGCGGTGCCACCGAGGTTGACCTCGCAAAGCAGTTGCTGGGCTTCCTGGAAGCGGTCGATGTCCTCGCCGAGATTCACCGCGAAGGCCTCGAATTCCTGGCCCAGGGTCATGGGTACCGCATCCTGTAGCTGGGTGCGTCCCATCTTGACCACGTCAGCGAAGGCCACGGCCTTCTCCTGAAGGGCATCGCGCAGCGCGCCGATGGCCGCTATCAACGGCTGTGCGGCGAACTGCAGGCTCAGACAGGCGGCGGTGGGGTAGGCGTCGTTGGTCGACTGGGAGCGATTGACATCGTCGTTGGGGTGCAGGTGTTGATAGGCCCCCTTGGGGTGACCTAACTTGACCAGCGCCAGGTTGGCGATCACCTCGTTGGCGTTCATGTTGGTCGAAGTGCCTGCGCCGCCCTGGATCAGGTCGACCACGAACTGGTCGTGCAGCGTACCAGCCTGGATGTCAGCGCAGGCGGCTTGGATCGCCTCGGCCTTGTGGGGCTCGAGCACGCCGAGTTCCTGATTGGCGTGGGCCGCGGCCGACTTGACCATGGCCAGTGCCTGTACCAGCTCGGGGAAGTGGCTGATCGGAATACCGGTGATGCGGAAGTTCTCCAGCGCGCGCTGGGTCTGGATGCCGTACCAGGCGTCCGCCGGTAGGGCTCGTTCGCCCAGCAGGTCGTGTTCGATACGTGTGGTCATGGCAAAAACGCTCTTGCGTCAAAGAGGCACGCCGGCCCTGTCGAGGGTGGGACCGGCGCGGTAGTAGAACGGACGGCGGATCACTCCGCTGCGTGGGTACCAGAAGCCTTGGTATCGACGGTCTTGAGGCGCTCTCTATCTTCAGTCTTGAGATCCCAAGCCTGCGGGTAGAGGTTCAGGTCCGGGTGCTGGCTGGCGTCGAAGACCGGCTGGTTCATACCCTGGCGGCACTGGTCATCGTAGTCCCTGAGGATGCGCAGGCCCTTCTTGAACAGCAGGATGAGCGCAGCCAGGTTAGCCACCGCCAGCAGACCCATGGTTACATCGGCGAAACCAAACACTGAGTCCAGATTGGTAGTAGCACCCCAGCACACCAGGAGCACGATCGCCACGCGGAAGGCGTTGAACAGTTTCTGGTTGTTGCGGCTGAAGAAATTCAGACTGTTTTCGCCTAGGTAGTAGTTGTAGAGGATGGTGCTGAAGGCAAACAGTAGCAGTGCCACGCTGACGAAGGAGCGCCCCCACTCGCCGACATGGTCGGCCAGTGCCGCCTGGGTCAAGGCAATGCCCTCGACATTGCCGCTGGCACCTGGCTCATAAGCGCCGCTGAGCAGAATCAAAAAGGCGGTGGAGGAGCAGATGATCAGGGTGTCGATGAACACCGAGAAGGCCTGCACGATACCCTGGTTGGCCGGGTGTGGCACATAGGCGACGGCGGCCACATTCGGGGCACTGCCTAAGCCGGCTTCGTTGGAGAACAGCCCGCGCTTGAGCCCCATCATGAGTGCGGCACCGATACCGCCGCCGATGGCCGGTTCGAGGCCGAAGGCGCTCTTTACGATCAGCGTCACGATCTCGGGGATGCGTTCGAGGTTCATGCCAACGATGAACAGCGCGATTACCAGGTAGCCCACGGCCATGAAGGGCACCAGTACTTCGGAAATGCGGGCGATTCGCTTGATGCCCCCGAAGATGATCAGGCCGACCAGCATGGCGAGAGCGATGCCACTGTAGAGCACCGGCACGCCGAAGGCGTCGTTGAAAGAGGTCGACACGGCGTAGGATTGCAGGGCGGTGAAGGCGAAGCCGAAGGTTAGCAGTAGCAGTGCGGAATAGACGCCGGCCAGCCAACGCCAGTTGCTGCCGAGGCCCTTGACGATGTAGTAGGCCGGGCCGCCGCGATAGGTGCCGTCACCTTGGGGCTGCTTGAAGGTCTGGGCCAGGGTGCATTCCAGGAAGCTCGTGGCCATGCCCATCAGGCCGACCAGCCACATCCAGAACACCGCCCCCGGGCCGCCCAGGGTGATGGCCACGGCGACGCCGGCGATGTTACCACCGCCCACACGACCGGCCACGGACAACATCAGTGCCTGGAAACTGCTGAGGTGGCCATGCTTATCATGACGGAAAGCCTGACGGGATCCCAGGATCTGGAACATGCGGCCGAAGTAGCGAAACTGGACGAAGCGAGAGGCAACGGTGAAGCCGATGCCCACGGTGACCAGCAGAACGAGAAGGATTTTGCCCCAGAGGAGCTCGTTGAGCAATTCAAGCATATGGATCTCCGCTATTGTATTAGTGGTAGCGCTCCTCGATTGAAACAATTGATCGTGCTGGGGAAACTTGGCGCATCGGTGCATTGCGGTGCATACTTGACGCTACAAAGTGCATCAGACTGCACCACCTCGTTGGGTGTAGTGACCCGGAGCCAATGGCATGCAAGACGACTTCTTGGCCAACCTGCGCCTGCTGTGCGGGTACTATCCCTCCATTGCCGAGGTCTGCCGGCGCTTGCATATCAACCGCTCCCAATTCAATCGCTACCTCAGTGGTCGCTATCGACCGCGCCACGCTGCTTTGCAGCGTATCTGTGCTCTATTCGGTGTCGAAGAGCATGAGCTCTACCTACCTCAGGCGGAGTTCCGCACGCTGGTGCAGGTCGGTCGTGATGCCCGTGCGGCAGCGTTCGAGCCGCCGGCGGAGTGGCCGAGCGCGCTGCTGGCACGAGGGCAGGAGGGCATGGCGCGCTATCTTGGGTGCTACTTTGAGTACTACCGCTCAATGTCCCGGCCCGGCCAGGTGATTCGTACACTGGTATGCCTTGAAACGCGTGAGCAGGGCACGGTCTATCAGCGCACTGAACGCATGCAGGTGAGACCCGGCACGCGCCCCTGTCACAATCGCTACCATGGCTTGGCTTTTCGCCTCGCCGACCGTATCTTTCTGGTCGACTATGAGACGCTCAATGGCAATGAAATCACCCAGACCATCCTGTTTCCCAGTTTTCAGAGCCAAGTGCATCGCCTAACCGGACTGAAGCTCGGCGTGGCCGATAACAGCGAGCGCATGCCCAACTGCGTGCGCGTCGTCTACGAACGCCTGGATGAAAAGATGAGCGTACGGCGAGCGCTCGAGAAATGTGGGTTGTTGTCCCTGGATGCCCCTGAGCTCGATTCAGAGTTGTACGATAGGCTCCGTAACGACATTGATCCTGGGGAACAGCACTTTCGTGCACGCCACTAAGGCGGCAGTACGGCTTTCGTGGTGAGCGTTGGCTTGCAGATCAGATGAAAGCGTAGACATCCATCGCCAGACCCTCGTGCTCCGTGCGGCGTTGAGTTCTCGGGCCCGCCGTCGTGCCAACTTCTACTTCCTCGCCAACCTCGGTGATGGCGAGGTCGTGCCGGAGGAGACGGCCGAGCTTTCCAAAGGCCTGGGGCAGTAAGCCACGCGATCGCATGAACCTTGAAAACCCGGTGCCGAAGCATCGGGTTTTTTGATGCGCGAAGGCATACGCATGGCGGAGATATCACGTTGAAAGTGCGCAAGAGGCGCTTGATGCAGGAACCGTTTGTCTCGGGTAACGTCTGATAAATGTGGTTGGCAAGGAAACTCCCACCTTCTGGTAGAGACGCTCTATGATGGATCGACGGACCTTACTCAAGCGCTCGCTGGCCTTGGCGGCCTTTTATGGCTTGCCTGCCGCGCCGCTTTTGGCGGCGACACGTGGCATGCCCGAGATCGCCGATGGCGAGCCCAGTGACTTCAGCTTCGAGTGGCTACAACGTGTGGCCAAGGAAATGGCGAACGCCAGCTATCAAGACAACGTACGCGAGTTGCCCTCGACGCTGGCGGAGATGACGCCGCAGGATTACAACGCCATCGGTTACGATCCGGGGCATTCGCTGTGGCACGGTCTCGATGGCGAGCTCGACGTGCAGTTCTTCCACGTCGGCATGGGCTTCAACCAGCCGGTACGCATGTTTGCCCTCGACCCGGATTCTCGCCGCGCCCGCGAGATTCACTTCGATCCGTCGCTGTTCCGCTATGACAAGGCGGACGTCGACGTCTCTCAGTTCGAGGACGATGAAGCGCTGGGCTTTGCCGGTTTCCGCGTTTTCAAAGCGCCCTCGCTCACCGAGCGCGACATCGTCTCCTTTTTGGGCGCGAGTTACTTCCGCGCGGTGGACGACACCTATCAATACGGCATATCGGCACGTGGGCTTGCGGTCAACACCTTCGCCGAGTCGACGAAGGAAGAATTTCCCACCTACACGCGCTTCTGGCTGGAGACGCCGGAACCGGATAGCACTACCTTTACCGCTTATGCCTTGCTCGATTCGCCCAAGGTCGCCGGTGCCTATCGCTTCGTCATCCACTGCGAGGCAGAGCGCGTGGTCATGGAAATCGACAAGCACCTCTATCCGCGCGAGGCCATCGAACAGTTGGGGATTGCGCCGATGACAAGCATGTTCAGCTGCGGTACCCATCAGCGGCGCATGTGCGACACCATCCATCCGCAAATTCACGATTCCGACCGCTTGACGATGTGGCGCGGTAACGGTGAATGGGTCTACCGGCCGCTCAACAATCCGCCGAAGCTGCAGTACAACTCATTCGCCGACGATGCACCCAAGGGCTTCGGATTGTTGCAGACCGAGCGGGATTTCGATGCCTATGAAGACGTGATCGGCAATTACCACGAGCGTCCCAGCCTCTGGGTCGAGCCCCGCAATGACTGGGGTAAGGGCGATCTCCAACTGATGGAAATTCCCACGACCGGCGAAACCATGGACAACATCGTGGCCTTCTGGAAACCCAGCAAAGCCATCGAGCCAGGGGATTCACTGAACTTTGCATACCGTCTTTACTGGAGTGCGCAAGCCCCGGTGACCACAGACCTTGCGCGTGTTCGTGCGACCCGCAGCGGCATGGGGGGCTTCAAAGAAGGCTGGGCGCCCGGCGAGCACTATCCTGAGGAGTGGGCGCGGCGCTTCGCGGTAGATTACGTCGGCGGCGATATTCTGCGTATTGCCAAGAACGGTCCTCCGATCGTGGCGCAGTTGGAAGTCTCGCGCGGCAAGACGGGCGATATACAAATCTTCCAGGTCGAGGAGTTCGAAGGCATTCGCGTGATTTTCGACTGGTACCCAACGGAGGATTCGGTCGATCCCATCGATATGAGAATGGTCCTGGAAGGCGACGGCGAAGCGCTGAGTGAAACCTGGCTCTACCAGTACTTCCCGCCACCCCCTGATCAGCGCGAGCACCCGCCGCATCCGCTCGATGAGTGATGACACACAAAAGGGCAGTGCCATGGCACTGCCCTTTTCGATGGCGCTCGTCTGCTGACGCTCAGTCCTTCAAGGCATCGGTCAGCGTATCGACATTATGGCGGAACATGCCGAGGTAGGTGCTGGCCTCGCCTTCGGGCGCCAGGGCACCGGCATAGAGCGTGCCGCCGATGGCGACGCCGGTTTCGTCCGCGAGTTGCTCAAGAAGCGCCGGGTTGGTCATGTTTTCCAGGAATAGTGCTTTGACGTCGCGTTTCTGGATCTGCTGGATCAGCTTGGCCATGTCGGCGGCGCTGGGCTCTGCGGCGGTAGAGAGCCCTACTGGCGAGAGCACATCCAGGTCATAGGCATTGGCGAAATAACCGAAGGCATCGTGGTTGGTGATCAGAACACGATTAGCGTCGGGGATCTCGCTGATGCGCTGGTGAACTTCGGCATCCAGGGCGTCGATGGCCTGGATATATTGTTCGGCATTGTCGCGATAATCAGCGGCATGCTCGGGGTCTGCTTCGACGAGCGCGTCGCGGATGTTTTCCACATACTGCTTGCCGTTTTGCAGGTCCTGCCAGGCGTGCGGATCTTGCGGACCATGATTGTGGCCCGCATGCTCACTGTGGTCGTGGTCGTGGTCGTGGTCGTGGTCGTGGTCGTGGTCGTGGTCGTGGTCGTGGTCGTGGTCGTGATCATGTCCCTCGTGGCCATGGTCGTGTGCCGACCGTTCCTCGTCAAAACTCAGGGCGTCGATGCCCTGACTGGCGACGACGATTGGCCCCTCATAGCCGCTGGCTTCCACCAGGCGGTCCAGCCACCCCTCGAAATGCAGGCCATTGATGATGAACAGGTCCGCTTCCCCTACGGCGCGCGCATCGGTGGGACTGGGCGAGAAAACATGGGCGTCGCCATCCGGGCCGACCAGGGTGGCGACATCGACATGCTCGCCGCCGACTTCTTCGACCATGTCGCCAAGAATGCTGAAGCTGGCGACGACGTTGAGCGGTGCCTCGGCACGTGCTGCACTGGATAGCGTCAGGGCGGCGGCACTGAGAAATAACGTCAAAGACTTGGACATGCAGATTCCCTCTTGTGGTGGTAAGGCCGCTGGAGCCGTGATGCACTCATGACGGCGTGCAAGTGTTCTCGTCTGTCTCCAGTGGTGCAGCGCGACGGCGCACGCGTGCCAGCAGACTGCCGTGGCGACCGCATAGTGCCGAGGCGAGATAGGCAATACCAGCGACCAGGATGATGCACGGGCCGGAAGGTAGGCCCAGATGGTACGAGACCAGCAAGCCGCCGGTGCTCGAGACCATGGCGATGAGGATCGCCAGGCCGATCAACCCCTCGAGGCGTTGCGACCAGAAGCGCGCGGTGGTGGCGGGCAGCATCATCAGGCCCACCGCCATCAGCGTGCCCAGCGTCTGAAACCCGGCCGTCAGGTTGAGCACCATCAGCCCCAGGAAGACGCCATGAACCAGGCCACCGCGAATCCCCTGGCCGCGTAGGAACAACGGGTCGAGGCATTCGACCACCAGCACGCGAAAGATCAGCGCCAGTACCAGCAGCGTAGCGCTGGCCACCGAGGCGATCAGCCATAGCGCGGTGTCGTCGATGGCGAGAATCGAGCCGAACAGCACGTGGGTGAGATCGACGCTGCTGCCGCGCAGCGAGACCAGCATCACCCCCAGTGCCAGCGAAATTAGATAGAAGCTGGCCATTGCCGAGTCTTCTCGGTGGCCGGTCATGCGCGACACGCTGCCTGCCAGACCCGCAACCAACAGGCCTGCGATCAGGCCGCCGAGGCTCATTGCCGGCAGTGAAAACCCCGCCAGCACGAATCCCAGTGCGACGCCGGGCAATACCGCGTGGGCCATGGCGTCACCCACCAGACTCATGCCGCGCAGCATCAGGAACACGCCCAACGGCGGCGCAGCCAACGACAGCGCCAAGCCGCCGACCAGAGCGCGGCGCATGAAGGCGTAATCGGTCAGCGGGGCGATGAGCCACGCATCCAGCGTGGTCAGTAGGTCGAGCATGGCGGGACGTCCGGCAAATTCAGGGAAATAAAGGGGGCCTGGGTATGCGCGTGGCGGCGCGCTGATGCATGATGCCGCTCGAGCAGCGTTTCCGGTTCGACCCATTGGGCGTGGCCGCCGGCCAGCAGAAAGACGCAATCAGCCAACTTCGCCAACTGTTCCATGTCATGCAGCACCACGATCACCGTGGCGCCAGCGCTGGCCATCTCGCGTAGGGTGTCGCAGAGGATTTCCACGGTATGCGTATCGACGTTGGCGAACGGTTCGTCGAGCAGCAGCAGCTCCGCTTCTTGCATCAATGTGCGACCGAGCAAGGCACGCTGGCGCTGACCGCCGGAAAGCTCGCCCAAGGGGCGATGCGCCAGACCGCTCAACCCCAGGCGCTGCATGATGGTGTGCATGCGCCGGTAATCCTGCGGCCCGTAGCGCTTGAAGGTGCCGTGCGTGGGCCAACAACCGCTGAGCATCAATTCCTCGACACTCATCGGAAAGGTCAGATCCAGTGCCAGTTGCTGTGGCAACCACGCGCGGCGCTCTTTGGATACGCCACAATGGACCTTCCCGCTGAGTGGCGGCAGCAAGCCCATGATGGCCTGGATCAAGGTACTCTTGCCTGCGCCATTGGCACCGACAAGCGCCGTGATCGCACCGTCCTCGAAAGTGCCGCTGATGTTCTCCAGCACCGTCCTCCCACTCTGTGCGAGGGTCAATGCCTCAAGCGTCAAGCGACTCATGCAAAGGCTCCCATGGCCCACGCCACGGCCAACCACAGCAGTCCCAGCGGCAACAGTGCCAACAGCACGCGGCGTCCCGCGCCCATCGACATCAATGAAAAATGGCAAGGCCCATCCGGGCGGTGACGATGTGACATGACGACTCCTTTTAATGCCGAGGGAGGTTATAACGTAACAATATTTTTGCCAAGCATTGTGTTTGTGATTGTTCCCTAGGTCGCCAAGTTGGCATGCCATCAGGCTTGACTGAGGCATGAATAATTGTTTTATTAAATGAGTATTCAACAAAAAGCGGTTTTCCGTATTGCTTTTAAGCTAGTAACAGCGGATGGGCGAGTGTGTGTGCCCGTTGCCGTGAACGTAAACTTTGCCTGAACCAGATCAGGAATTCCTATGACGACACAATCCAATAACGAGGCGCCGTCACGCGACCGCCTCAATGGGCCGGTGTTCTACAGCTCGGTGGTTGGCATCGTCGCCTTCTCGCTGTGGGCGATGATCGCCACCGACCAGGCCAACTCGATCATCAATGCCATCCTCGGCTGGATCTCCAATACCTTCGGTTGGTACTACTTCCTGACCGTCGTGATTTACCTGGCTTTCGTGATCTACCTGGGATTGTCGCGCTACGGCAAGATCCGCCTGGGGCCCGAGCACTCGCGCCCCGACTTCAATATCTTCTCGTGGGCGGCGATGCTCTTTTCTGCGGGGATTGGCATCGGGGTGATTTTTTTCGCGTTGGCCGAGCCACTGACGCAGTTCTACAACGCCCCCAACGCGCCCGACGATCAAGTTGCCGCAGCGCGCCATGCCATGGAGCTGACCTTCCTGCACTGGGGGGTATCCGGCTGGGGTATCTACACCCTGATAGGCATGGCGCTGGCCTTTTTCAGCTACCGGCATAATCTACCGCTGACCATCCGTAGCGCGCTTTACCCGATCTTCGGCAATAGGATTTACGGCATGATCGGCCATGTGGTCGATACTGCCGCCGTGCTGGGCACGGTCTTCGGCATTGCTGCAAGTCTGGGGATCGGCATCATCCAGCTCAATTTTGGCCTGGACTATATGTTCGGTATCCCTAAGGGTACCTGGACCCAGGTGGTATTGGTGCTCGCAATCGTGATGTTCGCGACCATCTCCGCCGTGACCGGGGTGGAACGCGGCATCCGCCGTCTTTCCGAGTTCAATATCCTGCTCGCGGTATTGTTGCTGCTGTTCGTGCTGTTCGCTGGCAAGACGATTTTCCTGCTCAACGCGCTGGTGATGAACATCGGCGATTACCTGACCAACTTCATCAGTCTGTCATTCAACACCTATGCCTTCGATCGGCCGACCGATTGGCTCAACGGCTGGACGCTGTTCTTCTGGGCCTGGTGGATTGCGTGGGGGCCGTTCGTCGGGTTGTTCCTGGCACGTATTTCGCGGGGCCGTACCATCCGCACCTTCGTGCTCGGTACCATGACGCTGCCGATCATCTTCATGTTCCTGTGGATGTCGTTGCTGGGTAACAGTGCCATTGATATGGCGATGAACGGTGCCAGCGAGTTCGGCGAGCAGGTGATGAATAATCCGCCGGCAGGGATCTATCTGTTCCTCGAATCGTATCCGATGCCGATCCTGACCACTGCTGCAGTGAGTATCCTGGCGATCGTGTTCTTTATCACCTCCGGGGACTCCGGGGCGCTGGTACTCTCGAACTTCACTTCGAAGCTCAAGAACGTCAACAGCGATGCGCCGATCTGGATGCGTATTCTGTGGTCGGCGGTGATTGGCGTGTTGACACTGGCGCTGATACTCGCCGGGGGCTTGAGCACGCTGCAAAGCGCGGTGGTGATTACCGGTCTGCCGTTCTCGGTCGTGCTGTTCTTCATGATGGCGGGGTTGCTCAAGGCATTGAAACTCGAGGCCTTCAAGGAAGACAGCCGGCGCTTGAGCTTGGCCGGCCAGCTTTCCGGGCGCACCGGCGGTGGTAACGAACGCGATTCGCGCAACTGGCAGCAGCGTCTCCGGCGTGCCATGAGCTTCCCTGGCAAGAAGCAAGCCCGGCGCTTCATGGACGAGACCTGCAAGCCGGCCATGGAAGCCGTACGTGGTTCGTTGCAGGAGCAGGGCGTGTCCGCCGAGATTCACGAAGGTATGCAGAACGGCGACGATTACATGTCGCTCAACGTCGATTTCGAGGACGAACAGAACTTTACCTATCAGATCTGGAGTCAGGGCTTCTCGACGCCTGGGTTCGCGATGCATGCGCCGCATGCCGACTCGCGTTACTACCGGCTGGAGGTCTATCTGCTCGAGGGTAGCCAGGGTTACGACCTGATGGGCTACACCCGTGATCAGGTGATCGGCGACATCCTCGACCAGTACGAACTGCACATGCAGTTCCTGCACCTCAACCGGATCGAACCGGGCAACATCAACATGCCCGACAGCCCGGAACAGCCGCCTGCTTAAGGCGTGCCCGGTTGGCCGTTATGCGGCTGGCCTTCGGTATCAAGATCTCGCCCCCGGTCGCGATGCGGCCGGGGGTTTTGTGTGGGGTAGCATCAGGCATCGCAAATCGCCTGGGCGCGCGGTTACCTTCAGAGGATGGTAACGTAACAATCGCGGATAAGAAGCTATATTCTAAAGTGCATGAGCTAGTAAACGTGCGGCGTACATGGCTTAGGTGCGCTACTTGCGGAAATTTACCAACTTCTTGATTTTACTGTATCTTTAACAATTCGAGCTGATTAAAAAATAGGCAATATCGCTGGTGGAAATATGCTGAGCGATTTTGTCCTTTATAAACAAGCGTCTATAATTAGACTGTTCCCCGCAGACGCGGGGATGAACCGATATGACCGTTCAGACCGTATGGGTAACGGGCCCGTTCCTCGCAGACGCGGGGATAAACCGCGCTTATAGAGCCGGTCGAGAACATCATCCGCCCGTTCCTCGCAGACGCGGGGATAAACCGCGTGGGTGCGACCTTCGCGACGGAATCCTTGACCGTTCCTCGCAGACGCGGGGATAAACCGTAATCATGGCGAACGTTATTTATCGCGGACCCCCGTTCCCCGCAGACGCGGGGATAAACCGTCAGCCGCGTATGCAGTTCGGCCCGTCCATTCCCCGTTCCCCGCAGACGCGGGGATAAACCGGCACCCGGCCCATTCGCACGGTGGCCACCGTCCCGTTCCCCGCAGACGCGGGGATAAACCGTGACCGATTCGTCCCCAATCGCGGCCATTACACCGTTCCCCGCAGACGCGGGGATAAACCGGCCCCTCGATTGAGGAGTCTTCGCGCGCATCCCCGTTCCCCGCAGGCGCGGGGATAAACCGGTACGCAGCTTGATGAATCCCACGACGTCACTCCGTTCCCCGCAGGCGCGGGGATAAACCGCACTCAGGGCTTGGTGTGCTTCGCGTAGATGTCCGTTCCCCGCAGGCGCGGGGATAAACCGAAGCGCTCGACGAGCAGGCGCGTGTCGGTGATCCGTTCCCCGCAGGCGCGGGGATAAACCGTTGGCGGCGATGTCAACTTCAACTTCTCAGCTCCGTTCCCCGCAGACGCGGGGATAAACCGCTCGAGTGGTTCGCGCGCTTCGCGACCAGCACCCGTTCCCCGCAGACGCGGGGATAAACCGTCTGCCCGGTCCTGTTCAGAGAGCTGCTGCCCCCGTTCCCCGCAGACGCGGGGAAAAACCGCCTTTTCCTGAGAGCCATCTAGGCAATGACAGCCGTTCCCCGCAGACGCGGGGATAAACCGCAGATAATCCCCCGCGAACCATCAGGCAATAGCCGTTCCCCGCAGACGCGGGGATAAACCGGTATTCCGTTGCATTGGAAGCACGCATAACTTCTTCGCGGGACCGTACACCTAGTGCTCAAAGCTCACTCCCTGCTCCTCGTCGTAACAGCAGTCAGTATCTTCCTCTGGCAACCAGGGCCGAACGAAGCGCAATCCTTTGTAACGCTGCTGGAGTGCCTCCCACTGCTCGGTATAACGCTCGGGTAGTGTCGCCAGTTGTCGCGCCTGGCTCTCTCTGAGCTGGCACCGACTCAGCCTGTCAGCGTGCCGCTCACCTTCGGCCCAGAGTTGCAGCTCCCGCTCTGTGCACTTGAGCAAGACGATCTCGACACTGGGCTCGTCGGCGAGGCGGGTGCCGATGTCGCGATCCTCCTGCCACTGGTCGAAGTCGGGGTCGATGCGATAGCCCGCCTCCAGATCGAGTGCGTTGTGTGTCGCCATCGACCCCGCCATGCGGTCCAAACCGGTGCGCTCGATACGCGCCTCATCCAGCTCCTCGGGGATGTCGTCGATGGGGCAGGCATAGACGCTCTCGATCAGCGTTCGCGCATCGTCAGGCATGGCGATAGCGCCGCGCTCGCGGAGCACCCGCTGGGTCAGCCAGATCAGCGAGGTGTCTTTGTAGACGGCCTGGGTGCCGCGGTGCGCTTGGCTCAGCCAGTCCGACTTCGGGTCGTCGTCCCAGGCTGGCGCCAGCACCTGCAGAACCGGTGACGCGCGCTCGCCGCGCTGATGGCGCTGTAGACGACCCACCCGCTGGATGAGTAGATCGATCGGCGCGATGTCGCTGATCATCCGGTCGGCGTCGCAGTCCAGACTTTCCTGAAATACCTGCGTGGTGATAAGCACTTGGCCCCGACGTTGCGCCGAAGTGGAGTGCTTGCCGAACCGCTCGATCACGTCCGACTCGATCCGTCGGCGCTCCAGCATCGCAAAGCGCGCATGGAACAGTAGGCAACGCTGCGGGTCGGGGTGAAGAGCGCGAATCTGCTGCCAGGCACGGATGGCGTCGTCGACGGTGTTGCGAATCCAGACGACGCATTCGCCGTTTTCGACCGCCGCCATCACCTGCATGAGCGCTTCTTCTTCCTGCGTCAGCCAAGCGATCTCGACGCGCCGGATGACCTCGGGGCGTGTCGCCAGCGCGGTCTCTCGCATCGGCTCGCGGCTGCAGTGGGTCAGCAGCGGGTAGTCGGTGGAAGCCAATGGGCCTGGGGCCTCTCCCAGCCCTTCGCGCCAGGCGTTGACCAGTGCCTGACGCATCGCGAAGGGCAGCGTGGCGGTCAGCAGAATCGCGCTGCCCCCCTGGCGAGCGTGATGCGCCAGCAACTGATGCAGCAGTGTCTGCATGTAATGATCGAACGCGTGAACCTCGTCGACCACCAGCACTTTGCGTGCCAGCCCGAGCAAGCGCAGGCATTGATGACGCCGTGGTAGCAGCCCTGCCAGCGCCTGATCGATGGTGCCGACACCGACATCGGCAAGCAGCGCCTTCTTGTTGGAGTCGGCTAGCCAGCGATTGCACTGAGTGGAGGCGCTGGCATCCGTCGCGGTGTAGTCGTCGTCATCCGGTTGGGCGATCGCGCGCTCGAAGTCCTGGTTCAGCTCGCGGGCGCCATGGGCAAGCACGAACGAGGGCTTTGATTCGGCGCTGAAGAACCGGTGATGGAAGTTGCCGAGACGGGCATACATGGCGTTCGATGTCGCCATGGTCGGCAGCGCAAAGTAGAGCCCTTCACCGTGCCCCGCCGCTAGCAGTCGCTGCGTCAGAATACAGGCCGCTTCGGTCTTGCCCGCGCCGGTGACGTCCTCGAGGATGAAAAGCTGAGGGCTCGACGCCAGCGAAAGATTTTCCGCTTCCTGCTGCAACGGCGTCGGCGTGACGTTGGTACCGAACCAATGCGCCAAACCCTCGTAGGGAACGGGCCGAGGAGGCCGCAAGAAACTGGTTGCCTCGAGCACGGCTTCGGCCTGACGGAGCGCCCGCGGCCAATAATCGAAGAGCGCTATGGCGGACTGGCAGTAAGGGAAATAGTCACGGTGCGAGCCTAGCCAATCGCTCAGCGTTGCCCAACCGGCAATGGTCCAGCTCAGCGTTTTGAAAACCGCCTGCCACTGTTTGTCGAGCAGTCGCTCGACCGGCCATGGCGGTTGAATGATGGCGGCCCAATCGGCGATGAAATCACCCGCCGCCGAGACGTCGTCCAGCTCGCCGTCGCTGCCGTAGAAGGTGTTGAGCTGCAGGTGGCCGGTGGCGACCGGGCGTCCGTGATGACCAAAGAAGGGTGCCATCAGGCTATTCATCGATCCGAGTAGCTTCCTGACAGAACTCGCATCATCGGCCGGCCAATGTAGGACGCCGTCTTCGCGCCACTGTCTCCAGCACTTGTCCCAAAGCAGCACGCCCAGTTTGTCGTGACGTTCGCCGTACGCTTTACCCAGTGGCGCTGCCATACCGTCGACGTCGAGATTCAGAATCTCCTGGAAGGCACGCGAGAACTTGCCCAGATCGTGCAGGCCGAGCAGAAACACCAGCAACCGCCGCAGCGGCTCCGGCTCAATACCGAGCTGCGCGGACAGTTGCTGCGTCAACTCTCGCTCCGGCGCCAGCAGATGCCAGCCCACGGCGGCGACGTCCAGGCTGTGCCACGCCAGCAGGTGACAAGCGTCTCCCGGCTGGCCTGGAAGCGCCTTTCCAGCGTAGTGGTGATAAGACGCCATAGAGTCATTTTCTGCCGGCATGCTTACCTCCTTTCGATGACGTTCGGCAACGAAACCCATTGGTGGGATTAACACCGACAAGGCCGCCCATTTAACTGGAAGACCATAAATCGTGAAGGGTCCTCACACCTGCGGGGAGCTGAACAATGAAACTTGGCGTTTTGAAATTCGCACATTGATGGCATGTATCGGGCCCAGTCACGAGGAACGCGGCCTTGAACTGTAAGGTTTATTTTGCGCTATCTTTGGCATAGGATTCTATCTTCCCAGCACTGAAACGCTGGCAAGCTACCATGTTTCACGTCTAGCGTTGGAAAACATCGTTCAGGAGTAAGGTCATGAAACGTCGCGTAACGAGCAGCCGTACCCTGCGTGCAGCAGGCTCCGTGATGGATATTTGGCCAGTCGACAACTACGCCCAGTACATGCCCAAGGGCAGTGATCAAGAACGTATCGCCCAGCATTGGACTACCGTTGGCAGTCATCTTCGTTCAACCTTGAGCCAATATGCCCTCAACCACACCACCAAACGGTGATCAGCCTTCTCAGCGCGACCTTTCCTTTCAAGACGGGCAACAGGTCGACGAGGTAACTCAACAGGAGTTCGTTGGCCTTATTGAGCAGTTACATCATGGCCAGCTTTCCGAGGAAGAACAGGTACGGCTGGGCGATCTTATCGTCAGTGCCCCCGCTCCCGAGCGCCAAAACCGATCTGTCGCCATGATGCGGCAAGTGAGCTATCAAGGTCCTCTCCCGCCTCCCGAGCAATTGAATGCCTATGATGAGGAAACACGTCGCCTCATCGTGAATATGGCCGTCGACGAGCAGCACCATACGCATGACATGCGTCGCAAAGGTCTAGAGGGTGCCATCAAGAAAGATGAACGTGGACAACGATACGGCTTAACCGTTGCCATCGTCGGCCTCGTGGCAGCCACCGTGATCGCTCCCTTCAGTCCTGTCGCTGCGGGCGTGATCGGAACCCTGGATCTCGTTGGTATGGTCGCGATATTCGTCGCTCCGCGTATCTTGGAAAAGCAACACTCAAGCAGTCAGACACCAGAAGACGACACCTGACGCTACGCACTCTACCCTGCCCCCATCGACTATTTGACGCTTACGGTTCGTCCCTGCGCCTGCGGGGAACGGCCATAGGTCGTCTCGGTAACTGCGATGAGCGCCGGTTCAGCCCCGCGCCTGCGGGTGACGGTAGACGCATAGGTCGAATGCCTCGTTGGGACGCGGTTCATCCCCGCGCCTGCGCGGAACGGACATTACTAGGAGAAAATCCCCGCTGGCGCGGGGAACGGAGTGCCGTCAATACCTATGACGGTTCATCCCCCATTACTGGAGGAACGATCAAAGCGTACCATTTCAGGATTGAGATTGGGTGATAATCTTATGTATCCATATGACTTGCAGTAATCGTTATCAGCCTCTAAAGTATCGTTGATATTCAACGAGGGGGTAAAGCGATTATGCGTGAGTGGATTCGGGAGTTGTTGTGGGAAATAGGGCAATGGGACTGGGTCGCAATGGCCTTGAAATTCACTGGCGGCGCTTTCGTCCAGCTACTCAAGACGCTTCTCAATAGGAGGAAGTGAGGATGCTCTTGGAGCCGAGCAATCGCCGACAGGCCAATGCGGCTGCTTACATCCAGCTTCGCTTCTGAGGTTTTCCCGGTCGAATCGTTTGAGAGTTCTCTCACTAGAACGTAAGAAAACCGCCATTGTAAATTTTTAGTGTGTTGTGAAAGCTAGTGTGACGCTAGCCGCAAGCCACCGTCGTTTGGAACGCCCATGAATCTGCTGACTGATCCCTGGCTACCCTTCCGCCACTCCGACGGAAGCCTCCGCTACCGGCCGCCCTCGGCGCTCGCTGACCCCGATGTTCTCGATCTCGCTCTCCCACGCGCCGACTTCCAAGGTGCCGCCTGGCAGTTTCTGATCGCGCTACTCCAAACGGCAATAACGCCGGAAGATACCGACGCTTGGCTGGATCGTTACCAGCAGCCGCCGAGTGTCGCGTCGCTGGACGAAGCGCTGGCGCCTTTTGTGTCGGCATTCGAGCTCGACGGCGATGGGCCGCGCTTCATGCAGGATCTCGACCCGCTCAAGGACGTCAAGGAGGCTCCGGTCGGCGGCTTGCTGATCGACTCTCCTGGTGCCAACGGCATCAAGAACAACACCGATTTCTTCGTCAAACGGGGCCGGGTCGAGTCCGTCTGCCCGAGCTGTGCGGCGCTGGCGCTCTATACCATGCAGATCAACGCCCCCGCCGGTGGCGCCGGCATTCGCGTCGGCCTGCGCGGTGGCGGGCCGCTGACCACCTTGATCCTCCCGGAAGACGAAAACCAGCCGTTGTGGATGCGCCTCTGGCCCAATGTCATGCCCGCCGACGCCGTGGGCCAGCCCGGTCAGCGGTGGCGCGCTCCCGACGCCGACGACGGCGATCTCTTCTTCTGGATGACTGACACCCGCGTCAGCGACAAGAAAGGCACCGAAGTCCTACCCGACGACGTGCATCCGCTGCACGCCTTCTGGTCGATGCCGCGGCGCTACCGGCTGCTGTTCGACGATGAGCCAGGCTGCTGCGATCTCTGCGGCGGCGAGACGTCGCGGCCAGTACGCCGTCTGCGTTCGAAGAAACAGGGAGCCAACTACGACGGCCCCTGGCGGCATCCGTTGACGCCCTATCGGCGGCTCAATCCCCAAAAGCCCGACGAGCTGCCGCTCTCGAGCAAAGGCCAGCCCGGCGGGCTTGGCTATCGCCACTGGCCGGGGCTGGTACTCGAAAACGAGGCCGGCGGCGTGCTGCCCGCCCGGCTCGTGACGCATCACTTGCAAAAACATGACTTGGTCGAAGCGGCGCGAGGCGACGGCGAGGCCTTCGATGCGCTCTATCGCCACGCCAGGCTCTGGGTCTTCGGCTACGACATGGACAACATGAAACCCCGCGGCTGGTACAGCGTGGAAATGCCGCTGGTGGGCGTGCCGCAAATGCATCAGGAGACGCTGCGCGAATGGGTGAAACGCTTCGTCGACCTCGCCGGCGACGTTACCTGGCAGGTGCGCAATCAGCTCAAGCGCGCCTGGTTCAAGCGCCCGGAGGATGCCAAGGGCGATATGAGTCAGATCGACGCCCAGCTCTTCGAGGCGACCCAGCTCGCCTTCTTCGACGCCCTACGTCAGATGGGTGAGGCGCTGCGCGACGCAAAGGCTACGCCGACGCTTCCTCCCGAGATCTCCAGGGAGTGGTATCTAACGCTCAAGCGCCGGGCGCTGGCGCTCTTCGATGCCCAGGCGATTAGCGGGCCGTTGGAGGGTATGAAAATGCAGCAGCTCGAGCGCATCAGCAATGCGCGGCGCTACCTGCTGGCGTATCTGAATGGCAGTGGCAAGAAGGCCGGTAAGACGATGCAGGTGTTCGCCGAGAAGGGCGGGTTTGAGTTGAAGGCACCACAGGCCGAGGATAACCGGGAAGGGAGCGCAGCATGAGCGAAACAGAACAACTCGCGGAGCAAGAAGAGTCAGGAGAGACAGAAAGCTCAGTAGAGCGCTATCGCTATGTGCTTACCCATCAGGAAGCCCATGAGCTGCGCCACTGGTGGCAGCGTCTGACGCTTGATCCGCCGGCGCTCAAAAGGATCACGGGAGCACCGGCTTATCCTCGTGGTGTGCGCGCCGCGCTGCGCCGCTGCGACACCGTCGAATCCGTCATGCTGACCGAAGCGTTCCGCCACCTCTGGCAAGGGCTCGAGGATCGAGCTTGGCAGAAGACACCACCCAGGGCTTCCCGCGCTCAGCGTATCGACACCTGGGCCGCCATTGCCGGCATCGCGTGCGAGTTGCGCAGCGAAACCTTCGATGCCCCCTTGGGTAAACGGCTGGGCGAAAAGCGACCCAACACCGCCGACACCCCACGTATCAGCGACCTGCGTTTTCAACAGCTGCTCGACTGCCATACGCCGGAGGAGCTGATTCGACGCTTTCGCCGGGCTTTGAAACTCGCCGACAACGCCGGCGTCAGCACGGTTCGCTTGGCCGATGTGGTCGCCCTCTGGCACCGCGAGCGGAACGGCCAGTACCGCCCTGAGGCAAATCAGCGCTTCGCCTTCGTCATGAGCGATGCCTACTTCAAAGCGCGAGCATTGAAACCGGGAGCGGGCGGCTGAGCGGCGATCGCCACGCTTCAATTTTACTTACGCCTTCGCATTCGATCCGACCATTTCAGGGAACTTGTCATGAGCCACTTCATTCAGTTGCATCTGCTCACCTCCTACCCGCCCTCCAACCTCAATCGCGATGATCTGGGGCGCCCCAAGACGGCGTTCATGGGCGGGGCGCGACGCCTGCGTGTCTCCTCGCAGAGTCTCAAGCGCAACTGGCGCACTTCCGACCTGTTCGAATCGGCGGTCGACGGCCACTTGGGCACGCGCACCAAGTGCCTGGGCGGGGAGGTTTACAAGCGCATGAGAACTGCTGGCGCCAACGAAAAGGTGTCGGGTAGCAGTGCGGAAAAGATCGCCGGTGTCTTTGGCAAACTGCGCAAGGCCGAGAAGGGCGAAAAGCACGAGTACGAGATAGAGCAGTTGGTTCACGTCGGGCCGGAGGAGTTGGCCGCGCTGGAAGCGTTGGCCGACACGCTGGGCGCGGAGAATCGTGAGCCGAGCGACGACGAACTCAAGGGGCTACTCGCTCGGCGGCCCACGGCTGTCGATGTGGCGTTATTCGGCCGCATGCTCGCCGCCGCGCCGAGCTACAACGTCGAGGCCGCCTGCCAGGTCGCCCATGCGATTACCGTGCATGCCGCCGAAGTCGAAGACGATTACTTCACCGCGGTCGACGATCTCAACACCGGTAATGAAGACCGCGGCGCGGCGCACATCGGCGAAGCCGGATTTGCCGCCGGGCTCTTCTATCTCTATATCTGCATCGACCGCGATCTGCTGATCGAAAACCTGCAGGGCAAAGCGGAGCTGGCCGATCGCGCCATCGCCGCGCTAGTGGAGTCAGCCGTCAAGATCTCACCCAAGGGCAAGCAGAACAGCTTTGGCTCGCGTGCTCATGCCGGCTATCTTCTGGCAGAAAAAGGTGATCAGCAGCCACGCTCGCTATCGGCTGCCTTCCTGCAGCCGGTCAACGGTGAAGAGCAGGCGGTCAAGGCCATCGAGAAGCTGGAAAAACAGGCACAGGCGTTCGATGACGCTTACGGCCCGGGGGCCGAACGTCGATTCGTGCTGTCGGCGACGCCGGAGTATGAGAAGCCCGCGCTGAAAGGGGCCAGCACGAAGGGGGATTTGCAGGCGCTGCAGGCTTTTCTCCAGGGCGACGACTGAGCGGAGGCGACATGCCAAACCATCTTATCTTTCGCCTCTACGCGCCGATGGCGAGTTGGGGTGAAGCTGCGGTCGGCGAAACGCGGCCCACGGCCACCTACCCCGGGCGAAGCGCGATACTTGGGCTGATCGGCGCGGCGCTTGGCATCCGCCGCGATGACGATGACGGCCAGCACCGCCTGCGCAAGAGTCTTCAGGTAGCGGTCAAGCAGCGCTCGCCTGGGCTTCTGATGCGCGATTACCACACCGTACAGGTGCCACCGTCGCAGTCGAAAGTGACCCACCGCACGCGCCGCGAGGAACTCGCGGTGCCCAAGGAGTTACTCAACACTATTCTCTCGTCGCGAGACTACCGCTGCGACGGGGTTTGGAGTGTGGCGGTGCGTCTTACCGCTAACGCCGCCTGGTCACTGACGGAGCTCAAGAGCGCGCTGGAAAGACCCCGTTTCCTCCTTTATCTCGGCCGCAAGGCATGCCCTGTGGCCGCGCCACTGGTGCCGACCCTAGTCGAGGCCAGCCACTGGCGCCAAGCGCTGGATCACCCTTTTGAAAGCGCGCTGGATCCGCAACGGACGTGGCTGCCACTGGTGGGCAACGAGAAAAAGGACAAGCACTTGCTGCGCTTGCCCGAACAGCTGATCTACGTCTGGGAAGGCGAAGCCGACGCGCTGGATGGCGATACGGGCACGGTCGAATCCAGTGAAACCTGGGATGAACCGGTGAATCGCCGCCGCTGGCAGTTCATGGCTCGTCAGGAGCATCGGCGTACCGAGTTCGTGGAGAGGGAGGGCTAATGTACCTATCGAGTGTCAGAGTCGACCTCAACGCCCTAAGCCGAGCGCAGCTGTTCGACGTTCTGGAAGGTGGGGCCTATACCGCGCATCAGCTGCTATGGCAGCTATTTGCCGATACACCCAGCGAAGAGCGCCCATTTCTCTTCCGCCAAGAGATGGAGGATAGCCCCAACGTGCAGAGTGTCGGGCTACCTCGGTTCTACGTCGTCTCGTCACGCCAGCCAGCGCCCGTCAATGGCCTTGACGTCCAGTGCAAACCCTTCGCGCCACAGCTGGAAAAAGGCGACCGGCTGGCTTTTCGGCTACGCGCCAACCCCACGGTTGCCAAGTCTGCAGGCGAGGGCAAGCGTGGGCAGCGCGCCGATGTGCTGATGGCGGCCAAACATCCTTTTGAAGCGGGGGAAGCGCGTACGAGCCAAGCCTGTACCCAGGCGATGGATGATGCCGCCCGCGAGTGGCTGGCATCGCGGGCGGCATCATGGGGATTCCATTTGCCAGTCGCGCCGGAGGTGGGGGGTTATCGTCAGCATGCTCTTCCCAAGGGCAAGGGACGTCCCATTCGCTTTTCCAGCGTTGACTATGAAGGCTTGCTGGAGGTGACTGATCCAGGGCGCCTGATTGAAACGCTAGCGCACGGAGTAGGGCGGGCCAAAGCTTTCGGCTGCGGCTTGATGATGTTACGTCGGCCATAGGAGAGCGTCATGGGTTTCATTCCCCTGAAGCCCATTCCGGAGAAAGATCGCATGTCGATGATCTTCGTCGGGATGGGCCAGATCGACGTGCGAGATGGCGCTTTCGTCGTCATTGATGAAGTGAACGGCGAGCGTATGCATATCCCCGTCGGCTCGGTAGCCTGCCTGCTGCTTGAGCCAGGCACCCGTGTTTCCCATGCCGCCGTCAAACTGGCATCGGTCGTCGGTACGTTACTGATTTGGGTGGGTGATGCCGGCGTGCGATTGTATAGCGCCGGCCAACCTGGCG
Source organism: Chromohalobacter sp. 48-RD10 (assembly GCF_029889785.1). NCBI lineage: Bacteria > Pseudomonadati > Pseudomonadota > Gammaproteobacteria > Oceanospirillales > Halomonadaceae > Chromohalobacter > Chromohalobacter sp. 48-RD10. Next base: position 38,680 of record NZ_JARANX010000017.1, read on the forward strand.
GTGCCCGGTCCGATAAGCTGCTCTATCAGGCGCAGTTGGCGCTGGACGAGAAGCTGCGTCTGAAAGTCGTGCGCAAGATGTTTGAATTGCGCTTCGGCGAGGAGCCGCCCTCGCGGCGCAGTATCGAGCAATTACGTGGCATGGAGGGCGCGCGGGTTCGCAAGACCTATCAGACCCTTGCCAAGCAATACGGTATTAAATGGCAAGGTAGGCGCTATGACCCGACCCAATGGTCGGCCTCGGATGTCGCTAACCAGTGTCTATCGGCTGCCACTGCTTGTCTTTACGGTATTACGGAAGCCGCAATATTGGCTGCTGGCTACGCGCCGGCAATTGGTTTCTTGCACACCGGCAAGCCGTTGAGTTTCGTGTATGACATCGCCGATATCGTCAAATTCGAGACCGTCGTCCCCGCCGCATTTCGTGTCGCCGCCCGTAATCCGCCTGTGCCTGAGCGTGAGGTTCGTATCGCCTGTCGGGATGCCTTCAAGCAAACCCGCTTGCTCCAACGGCTGATCCCCATGATCGAAGACGTACTTGCTGCCGGCGAGATTGAACCGCCACCGCCCGCGCCGGAGGCCGTCCCACCCGCGATTCCCGAACCCTCCTCGGTGGGTGATGAAGGCCACAGGAGCCAATGATGGCGATGCTCGTCGTTGTGACTGAAGCGGTCCCTCCTCGCTTGCGTGGGAGGCTGGCCATTTGGTTGTTGGAAATCAGAGCCGGAGTGTATGTCGGCGATGTCAACAAACGCATCCGCGAGATGATCTGGGAGCAAGTCGAAGGCCTGGCTGAAGACGGTAACGTGGCCATGGCCTGGGCGAGCAGCCACGAGTCCGGTTTCGAATTCCAAACCTATGGCGAGAATCGTCGCGTTCCTGTCGATCATGATGGCTTACGGCTGGTGCGATTTCTTCCACCACAAGACAACTAGCTGATTTTAAAGGCTCTTTAAAAATTAGGAGTGATCAAAAATTAGTCGAAATTGCTGGTGGAAATATCACTGGCGATTTTGTGCTTTAAAAACAACTGACTATAATTAGTCCGTTCCCCGCACACGCGGGGATAAACCGCCGAGAGGGTAATACATGATCACCACTGCCCTCCGTTCCCCGCACACGCGGGGATAAACCGCGATCTCAACCTGCTACTTGATAACGGTCGTACCGTTCCCCGCACACGCGGGGATAAACCGAATGCGCCCCACAGGTGCGAGCCCTCGGGGGCCCGTTCCCCGCACACGCGGGGATAAACCGGCGAGCTTGCCTTCATGGACATGCAAGGGTTCCCGTTCCCCGCACACGCGGGGATAAACCGCCAGGTTGTCGAGGCACTAGATATCATTTGCACCGTTCCCCGCACACGCGGGGATAAACCGGCGGCAGCAACGCGGTCATTCTCGATCCCGAGCCGTTCCCCGCACACGCGGGGATAAACCGTCTTCACTCCGCGCAACACCTTTCAATATGTCCCGTTCCCCGCACACGCGGGGATAAACCGCCGACTGTGTAATTTAAAATCATAGCAATGAACCGTTCCCCGCACACGCGGGGATAAACCAGCGGCACGACTAAAGCGAGCCAAAGTGGGAAGCCGTTCCCCGCACACGCGGGGATAAACCGCCATGGACTTCGAATTGGACGGCGTCACTCATCCGTTCCCCGCACACGCGGGGATAAACCGCCTGGCCGTTCGGACCTTGCAAACGGGGAGTGCCGTTCCCCGCACACGCGGGGATAAACCGCCTGCTTTACTCCTTGCCAAGCGTAGAAAACACCGTTCCCCGCACACGCGGGGATAAACCGGCGCCAGCGACGATGAAGCGCATGCCTGGCGCCCGTTCCCCGCACACGCGGGGATAAACCGTCCGTGACCATGGAGAACGTCGTCGGCCATCGCCGTTCCCCGCACACGCGGGGATAAACCGAAGAAACCGCGCCGCAACGCGCTCGACGAGGACCGTTCCCCGCACACGCGGGGATAAACCGGGGTCAACTTCTCCAGCATCCGTCAGGGCAAGCCGTTCCCCGCACACGCGGGGATAAACCGACCGATCATCTTGGCGCGCAGCGTCTCGGCCCCCGTTCCCCGCACACGCGGGGATAAACCGGATGCCGCCGCGACGTTCGTTCGTCGGGCTTACCGTTCCCCGCACACGCGGGGATAAACCGCGTTGGCGCTTTGTCCGCCGCGCTGCGCCGCGCCGTTCCCCGCACACGCGGGGATAAACCGTGACAGCCGCTATCGGCACGCTATCAGATGCGCCGTTCCCCGCACACGCGGGGATAAACCGGAGTGAACGATGGGAATAGTCAACATGGACGCACCGTTCCCCGCACACGCGGGGATAAACCGAAGAGAAACGCACGGTTGAGCTGGCGTTTTCCCCGTTCCCCGCACACGCGGGGATAAACCGAAGGAACCGTAGATGTTCCGTGGTGGGCGTGGCCGTTCCCCGCACACGCGGGGATAAACCGCATCGCTTCGGGCATAAATAAGGCTCCCTTTACCGTTCCCCGCACACGCGGGGATAAACCGACGCGATCCATCAGGGTTACAGCGTCGACCAGCCGTTCCCCGCACACGCGGGGATAAACCGGGACCGTTGCGCCCACCTTGAGCCTTGCAGGCCCGTTCCCCGCACACGCGGGGATAAACCGGTTACCTGGCTGCCAAGCCTGATCGACATGGGCCGTTCCCCGCAGGCGCGGGGATAAACCGCCAGCGCAACGCATCCAGCCGGACCCTGACGCCCCGTTCCCCGCAGGCGCGGGGATAAACCGTCCTGTTGCGCATTCTTCCATGGTTGGCCGGGCCGTTCCCCGCAGGCGCGGGGATAAACCGTTCATGGACATGTTCCGCGAGTGCGCGGACCTCCGTTCCCCGCAGGCGCGGGGATAAACCGGTAGCGGTGGCCAAAAGCTGCGCCTTGATCTCCCGTTCCCCGCAGGCGCGGGGATAAACCGAGTGTGCAGCAGTTCGCGATCAGCGAGCTGCTCCGTTCCCCGCAGGCGCGGGGATAAACCGGCCCCGAGATCTACGACGACGCCATCGGCAAGCCGTTCCCCGCAGGCGCGGGGATAAACCGTATACCGAGAGCCGGTACCGGCATGCGCTGGACCGTTCCCCGCAGGCGCGGGGATAAACCGAAAACGAAGTCAATGGCTACAGCGCCGTAGCGCCGTTCCCCGCAGGCGCGGGGATAAACCGGGCACCTGGTTTCTCGACGATAACGAACGCGTCCGTTCCCCGCAGGCGCGGGGATAAACCGATGAGCGCGCCACCTTCAACGATATTCGGCGCCCGTTCCCCGCAGGCGCGGGGATAAACCGGCCGAACGCACCGACCTGCATGACGTTGCCACCCGTTCCCCGCAGGCGCGGGGATAAACCGACGTGTGCGGCAAGCGGCTGAGCGACTGCAAGCCGTTCCCCGCAGGCGCGGGGATAAACCGGTGTTGGCCAATACCGATGTCTCGATCAACCACCGTTCCCCGCAGGCGCGGGGATAAACCGCCGGTTTCGATGTCGGTCTTGCCGATTTGGGCCCGTTCCCCGCAGGCGCGGGGATAAACCGGCTTAATCGGATACCCGCGCTACACACTAAGCCCGTTCCCCGCAGGCGCGGGGATAAACCGGCCGCGCTTCCTACACTGACGGATTTCCTCCGCCGTTCCCCGCAGGCGCGGGGATAAACCGCTCTCTCGCGCCACCAAGAACGGCAAGGCCGGCCGTTCCCCGCAGGCGCGGGGATAAACCGGCATAAAATACATACATAGGCATATACATACTCCGTTCCCCGCAGGCGCGGGGATAAACCGACCGTTCCGGTTTCGCCACTCGGGTGCCGGATCCGTTCCCCGCAGGCGCGGGGATAAACCGGTTGGTGAATACGCTTCTGCATCGATCTACGTCCGTTCCCCGCAGGCGCGGGGATAAACCGCCCTTTATGCTTGGCTGGCTGGACCGGCTTAACCGTTCCCCGCAGGCGCGGGGATAAACCGTCGCCGCCGTTAGCGATCCACTCAAGCACCAGCCGTTCCCCGCAGGCGCGGGGATAAACCGGGCAATAGAGACTAACGGTCGTTAGTGTCACCCCGTTCCCCGCAGGCGCGGGGATAAACCGCCATTGACGCGACACATCGTCGGGCTCGACCTCCGTTCCCCGCAGGCGCGGGGATAAACCGCCACGTCTCGCCAGAAGGAACTCTCCAATCAGCCGTTCCCCGCAGGCGCGGGGATAAACCGAACGAGGGCGGCGCGATCCAGTGGAACAGATGCCGTTCCCCGCAGGCGCGGGGATAAACCGATGGAGGATGCCGGCTACTGCGCCAAGCTGGCCCGTTCCCTGCAGGCGCGGGGATAAACCGTACTTTGCGATGTCCGCCTTGAGCACATAGATCCGTTCCCCGCAGGCGCGGGGATAAACCGCCGCCGTCACCGCCCTCCGGCGCAGAGGCATCCCGTTCCCCGCAGGCGCGGGGATAAACCGAAAACGAAGTCAATGGCTACAGCGCCGTAGCACCGTTCCCCGCAGGCGCGGGGATAAACCGTGGGTCAAGAGTCTGCCGTTGAGGGCCTCCCCGCAGACGCGGGGATGAATCGTAAGCGAAAGTAGTCGGTGGTATTCAGATGGGTACGCTAGGCGTCGTCTTCTGATGGCTCGCTGCCTGTACGTTGCTTTTCCAAGATACGCGGGACGACGAATATCGCGACCATGCCAACGAGATCCAGAGTCCCGATGACGCCCGCAGCGACAGAACTGAAGGGTGCGATCACGGTGGCTGCCACGAGGCCGACGATGGCAACGGTTAACCCGTATCGTTGTCCACGCTCATCTTTCTTGATGGCACCCTCTAGACCCTAGCGACGCATGTCATGCGTATGGTGCTGCTCGTCGACGGCCGTATTCACGATGAGGCGACGTGTTTCCTCATCATAGGCATTCAGTTGCTCGGGAGGCGGGAGAGGGCCTTGATCACTCACTTGCCGCATCATGGCGACGGATTGGTTTTGGGGGCCGGGAGCTGGGGCACTGATGATCAGATCGCCCAGCCGTATCTGTTCTTCCTCGGAAAGTTGTCCATGATGCAACTGCTCAATAGGGCCGACGAATTCCTGTTGAGTCGCCTCGTCGACCTGTTGCCCTCTTGAAGGGAGAGGCCTTGCTGAGAAGGCTGATCACCGTTTGGTGGTGTGGTTGAGGGCATATTGGCCCAAGCCTGAACGGAGGTGACTGCTAACAGTTGTCCAATGCTGGGCGATACGTTCTTGATCATTGCCCTTGGGCATGTACTGGGCGTAGTTTTCGACTGGCCAAATATCCATCACGGAGCCTGCTGCACGCAGGGGACGGCTGCTCGTTACGCGACGTTTCATGACCTTACTACTGAGCGATGTTTTCCAACGCTAGAGATGGAACACGGTAGCTTGCCGACGTTTCAGCGCTGGGAAGATAGAATCCTATGCCAAAGATAGCGCAAAATAAACCGTACAGTTCGAGACTACGTTTCTCGTGACTTGGCCAGATCCGATTCATCAATGTGCGAATTTCAAAGCGCCAGGCTTCATCGTTCAGCTCCCCGCAGGCGTGAGGATAAACCGGCTTCTCCGGTTCGGGCGGCAGATCATCAAGCCTGTTCCCCGCATACGAGTGGATACTCAGCTTTGATTTATCCGTGCGCTGCCGCCCAGGCAGCTTAGAAAGCTTACGATCAAGCAAGCGATGTTCGTGGTTTGTATAGCGTATATATATGCTATACAAACTCGAGGTGGTGAACTACGAGGATTACCACTGACAAGGGCGTGAGTATGCACCCGTTTGGCTCAAGCAATAGTATATCGGCCCGGACGGTCGCGTGTGCGAAGTGTTGAATCGCAAGCGTAAGCTCAGTCTACGCATGATTCGGCGGCTTCACGATGGGCTCAAGATTCCTTACGGGAGCCTGATGAACGAGACGGTCGCCTGAATCATTACTTTTCTTCTGCCAGCACTGCCTTCAACCGATCGGGAAAGTTGGTGAAGAGGCCGTCGGCGCCCCAGTCGAGCAGTTGGTGCATCTGGTCTTTGTCGTTGATGGTGTAGCTGTGTACCAGCAGGTCGTTGGCGTGGGCCTGCTCGATGAAGCTGGCGTCGATGACTGGTTCACCTTCGTAGAGGTAGTTGGGGCCGACGCCGTCAGCGTAGTCGGCGATGACTTGGAAGTCGGCATCGCTGATGTTGGCCGGGCTGGGGGTAACGCTGGTCCACTCTTCGAGGGTGTCGCCGTCTTCGCTGGGGGAGTACCAGAGCAGTTGGATAAGCGGAATATTGGGATTAAGGCCGTGGACCTCCTGCAGGCTGGCTTGGCTGAAGGATTGGATGACCACGGAGCCGGATTGCACCAGGCCTTCAGCCTCGAGCTTGCTGACCAGGGCGTCTTGAAGCTCGGGATAGTCCTTGGGTGACTTGGTCTCGATGTAGTAGCGCACGTCCTGGCCGTAGCGGTCGATGATCTGATCGAGAGTGAGCATCTTGGCGCCG
>NZ_JARANX010000170.1:0-1015 GCF_029889785.1 Chromohalobacter sp. 48-RD10
CTCGGGCACTGCCCGAGGCACGCCAAGCGCATGATAGATGGGATGCACGCGCAAGGCTGGCGCGGCAAGGCTAAGTGCATGTAGCGCCGTGCCATCGTCGTCGATGGAAATAGCCGCAATGGCCTCCCACTGGGGATCGGCAATGTCGGCGATGGGTCGGGACGTCGAGTCAGTCACATTCAAGCGATTCGTTTCCAAGTTGAAGTCAGCCCAAGGTGTTGGGTAGCCAGGTGATCAGTTCGGGAAAGAGGATAAGCAATAACAGCACCCCGACCGCCACGAGAATGAACGGCCAGATGGTGCGAAAGAGCATGGTGATATCCACACGACTGACCGCCGCAGCGATGAACAGGCAAGCCCCCATCGGGGGCGTTATCAAGGCAATGGTGATATTCAGCGTGATAATGATACCCAGCGCCACAGGATCGATGCCGGCCGCCAGCGCCACAGGGGTAAACACCGGCGAAAGCAGCATCAGCGCCGAAACTTCCTCCATGAACATTCCGGTCACGAAGGTGATGGCGCTAAGCAGCAAGAGCACGATCACCGGAGAGTCGATGAAGGGCTCGAGCAGGCTAGTGAAACGGTCAGGCGCCTGTGCATAGGCCAACTCCCAACTGATCACCGACGAGATGCCGATGATCAGGAAGATGGCCGCCGTCAACCGCGTGGTCTCGATCGCGGCACGCCAGAAAGCCATTAGACGCAGCTCACCCATCAGCAGTCCGCATACCGCCACGTAGAGGACGGTCAAGGCGGCGGACTCAGTCGGCGTGACGAAACCCAGCACGATGCCGGCGACGATGATGAACGGTGCGACCAGCGCCGGAAGCGCTCCGCGTGCGGCATCGATCACTTCGTGTCTTGCCGGCAGCGAGGTGCGACGCTCGAATCCCGCCCTCTTGGCATGCACGGCATTCATCGTCATGAACGCCAGTGCCAGCAAAAGACCAGGGACCACGCCACCCAAGAATAACTGACCGACCGAGGTATTGGTCTGCGCGCTATACAAGAT
>NZ_JARANX010000171.1:0-1010 GCF_029889785.1 Chromohalobacter sp. 48-RD10
GGCACGTTCGGTGCCGTCTCGTCGATGGTCAGCGTGAAGGTCTCACTGGCATCAGAGGTATTGCCGGCGGCGTCGGTGGCTTCGGCGGTGAAGCTGTATGAACTACCATCTGTCAGCTCGTCCGGCGTGAAGCTCCAGTTGCCTTGATCATCGGCGTCAGTGGTGCCCAGCGAGGTGTCGTTCTGGAAGACCTCAACCGTGCTGCCCGCTTCGGCCGTGCCGGTCAGTGTCGGCGTGAGATCGTTGGTGCTGTCGCCGTCGGCCAGATCATCGGTCAGCGGCTCAACATCGTCCGTCGCATTGGCGATGACCGGTGCAGCGGGCGCGGTGGCATCCACGGTCTGCGTGGTCGGCTCACTCTCATTACCCGCCGCATCGGTCGCGGTGGCCGAGACCTGGGTATCGTCAGCGAGTACGGTCTCTGGCGTCACGCTCCAGTTGCCATCGCCGTCAGCAGTGGCGGTTTCATCCACCTCGCCATCACCATTGGTGTCGATATTGACGGTGCTGCCCGCTTCAGCGGTGCCGGTAAGCTCGGTGCCATCGGTCGGATCGATGGTGGGCGCGTCCGGTGCTGTCTCGTCGATGGTCAGCGTGAAGGCATCGCTAGCCGGCGACGTATTGCCGGCGGCGTCGGTAGCCGTGGCGGTGAAGCTGACCCCCGCTTCAGCCAGCTCGTCTGGTGTGAAGTTCCAGTTGCCTTGATCATTGACCTCAGTGGTGCCCAGCGAAGTGTCGCCCTGGAAGACTTCGACCGTGCTGCCCGCTTCGGCACGGCCGGTCAGTGTCGGCGTGGTGTCGTTGGTGCTGTCGCCATCGGCCAGATCATCAGTCAGCGGCTCAACATCGTCCGAGGCGCTGGCAATTGTCGGGGCATCCGGTGCCGCCGCATCCACAGCCTGCGTGGTCGGCTCACTCTTGTTGCCCGCCGCATCGGTCGCGGTGGCCGAGACCTGGGTATCGTCAGCGAGTACGGGCTCTGGCGTCACGCTCCAGTTGCCATCGCCGTC
>NZ_JARANX010000172.1:0-1009 GCF_029889785.1 Chromohalobacter sp. 48-RD10
GATCACGCTGACCCACAAGGCCCCGATGAAGAAGGCGATGATCGCCGTGATCAGGCCGCCGAGACGGAAACTGATGCGCCGCGGAAACAGATTGGCGAGGTCATAGGCGGGTGGAATGAAGTTGGCCACCAGGTTGATGCCCACCGTCGCGGCGAAGAAAGTCAGTGCGGCGACGATCGTCAGCGGCAGGTTATCGACACGGTCGACGATGTCCGAGGGGTTGGTCAGCGCCTCGCCGAACAGCGCCAAAGTGCCGGCGGTGATGATCAACGCGATGAACGAGAACACCGCTACATTGAGCGGTAACCCGAGCCAGTTGCCGAGCCGCATGGCGCGCTCGTTCTTCACGAAGCGTGCAAAGTCGCCGAAGTTGATCACCACAGCGGCGAAGTACGCGATCATGGTGCCGAGCACGGTGAAGAAGGCGCCGACGGCGCTATCGGCAGCGCCGTTGCTGCCACTGAATATGTCATCTACCGCAGGCAGTAGCGATGCCCCGGCTTGCCACCAGACCACGCCCATCAGCACGATCATCACCGCGTAGACCAGCGGTCCCGCCCAGTTGAGAAAGCGTTTGATGCGCTCGATTCCCGCCCAGAACATTGCCAGTTGAAAGCCCCAGACGATGACGAAGGCCAGCCAGGCCACGCTCGATAGCCCCAGGAACTGGCCGCTTTCCGGTACGCCCAGCGCGGTCAGCAAGAGCGTGACAGCGGTGGAGGCGAAGTAGGTCTGCACCCCGTACCAGAAGATGCCGATCACCGCGCGCAGCATAGCCGGTAGATTGGCGCCATGCACGCCGAGGCTGGCGCGTACTACCACCGGAAAGGGAATGCCATATTTGACGCTGGGCCGCCCGGTCAGGTTGACCAGCACCATGACCACCAGACCGGCGAGAATGATGGCGGCCATCACTGCCCATCCGTTGAGGCCGTAACTCAGAAACAGCGAGGCGGCCAGGGTATAGCCGAACAGGCTCTGGATGTCGTTGGCCCAGACATTGAAGATT
>NZ_JARANX010000173.1:0-1007 GCF_029889785.1 Chromohalobacter sp. 48-RD10
ATGCAGCGTGTCCGCGAGATCCTGAAGCGTGGCAGGGGCCACAACATCCGGCGAGTCACTGAGGCGTTGGCCCCCGTCCTACGCGGCTGGGCCAGCTACTTCAGCCTCGTCGATGTGAAGCGTCCCCTGGAAGCGCTGGATCAATGGGTACGCCGACGCTTGCGCTGCGTGATATGGCGGCAGTGGAAACATCCAGGCACCCGGCGTCGGAAGCTCCTGGCGCTAGGGTTGGACGATCCCCGTGCCTGGAAGTCAGCGGGGAATGGACGAGGTCCTTGGTGGAATGCGGGAGCCTCGCACATGAATCAGGCCCTGCCACGGAAGTGGTTCGAGCAGCAGGGGCTGATCTCGGTACTCGACACGGCAAGAGGGCTTAGCCGCTCTTCATGAACCGCCGTATACCGAACGGTACGTACGGTGGTGTGAGAGGACGGGGGAGGTGACTCCCCCTCCTACTCGATGGTGGCCGAGTCTGGCGCGTGGGCGGCGAGGTGCCTCATGGGGTATGAGTCGTCCAGTCGTCCAGGCGCAGCCCCGAAACGCGCTCGAACTCACGTAGGTTGTTGGTGACGACAATCAGGCCCTGCGAGCGTGCATGACCCGCGATCATCTGATCGTAAGGCCCTATAGGGGTACCCGCTTTCGCGAGTTCGGCTCTTAGTTGGCCAGTATGGGCAGCGGCATCGTTATCGTAAGGCAGAACTTCCAGCCGAGCTGCGAAGCTTTCGACGACGGCGATGTTGTGCTCGGGGTTACTGGATTTCTCCGCGCCATAGACGAGTTCCATCAGCGTGATGGAACTGATGCACATCTGGCTGTGGTGGCGCTTGAAGATCTCCCGCACTGAGGACGGTTTGTTCTTGATCGTATAAATGCAAATATTGGTGTCGAGCATGTATTTCAGCATTAGAATGCTTCCCGCCGCTGATCCTCTGGCTGCTCGCGCGTGGACATGAAATCCGCCGTGGCGCCAGGTTCGTCGAACCAGCTATCCCATGATTCTCCCG
>NZ_JARANX010000174.1:0-994 GCF_029889785.1 Chromohalobacter sp. 48-RD10
AATATTATTTATAGGATTAGCCCCTCTTATACATGCTTCGTTTTTCTTCATTAACGCTTTGTTTCTCCTCAATATCGCGTTTTCGACATTCTCGGTCTCCATCGTGTGGCGTGTGGTTTATACCCTGGGTGTGGGGGTTGTGTTGGGGGCGATGGGTATTTGGCTGGCCGGCGCACTTGGGGCACGACAAGGCGATAACGCCATGTATAGCGGAATGGGTTCTGGCGGAACGGGGGTTGCGTTCTTGTTCTGGATCGTGTTTACCGTAGTTTTATTTATGGAGGGAAAATCCTTTCTCAAAAACAATTTCTTTGCAGTTTCCATTCTTATTTTTTATTTATCGACTTACTTTTTGCTGCCCGTGACGGCGCGTGTTTTCGAAAGTGGCATGCTGGTGGTGTTTCTAGCTTCGCTGGGATTGACCGATTGGCGACGCTACGCGGCGTATATGCTGTACGCCTTTTATTTCTGCATGCAGTGGTATCCACTTTTAGGGCTTCCAGGCTATGGCTGGGGGGCCGGAAGTGCGATATGAAGTTTTGGTAATAATGTCCATGCGCCAAGGTTTATATTTCAGGGAGAGTTAAGATGCAGCGTAATATTCCATTGGATATTCTCAAGTTGGTATTGGCTGTTATCGTGGTGATTTCACACGCCCAAGTGTTAATGGGCTATAGCGATCTGGGTTATCAACTGACCGTGGAGGGGGTGTTTCGTATCGTGGTGCCCATTTTTATGATGGTGAGCGGGTACTTTTTCATCAGCGTGATTCGCTCGAGATCGCTCGTTATCTGGCTCAAGAAGGTGGCGGCGATGTATGCCTTCTGGATGCTGGTGTATATTTATTTCTGGTGGGATCTTCCGTCGATAACACCTTATGAAATTCTCAAGCTTTTGCGCGTGGCGGTCATGGGCTACCACCACCTGTGGTTTCTCTCGGGGCTGATTGGAGCTGCCATCTTGCTGTACATGCTGCGCGACCGCTGTCTCGGAT
>NZ_JARANX010000175.1:0-980 GCF_029889785.1 Chromohalobacter sp. 48-RD10
TGGATACTTCGTTGGAAGAGTTGCAGCGCATCGCGCAGACCTTCAATAGCGTGGAGTATGAGCGCAATCGCGAGCGCGCGGAGCGACGCAGCCGCCAGGCCTATCTCGATGGGGTGTTGAGTTCGTCGCCATTGCCGATGTTCCTGGCCGATCTCGAGGGCCGAACCCGCTACGTCAACCCGGCTCTGGAAACATTGACGGGGTTGTCAGCGGCGTCGTTCAAGCATCGCGCTTGGTTGCGTCGTCTGCATCCCGAGGATCGCCCAGTGCTGTTTGCGTTGTGGCGCGATGCAATAAACGGCGGCCATGGACTGTATCGTCAGTTGCGCTTTGAGTGTGGCGATGCGGGGATGATGTGGCTGGAGCTTTATACCAGCCAGGTGATGAACGGCGAGCAACCGCAAGGTGTGGTGGGCTTCGTCAAGGACATTACGCATCTTCGCGCACAGCAGAAACGCCAGCTCTGGGAAGCCGAGCACGATCCGCTGACCAGGCTTCTCAATCGGCGCGGTTTCGAGCGACGCCTCGAAGAGACTTTCCAGCATTTCCGCGAACATGGCGAAACGGCATCGTTGATTCTCTTCGATCTGGATAGCTTCAAACCGATCAACGACGAAGGCGGCCATGCCCTGGGCGATGAAATGCTGCGTGCGATTGCTCGCTGTCTGGAAGGGTGCGTGCGCCGCGACGACCACCTGGCGCGCCTGGGCGGCGATGAATTCGCCATCCTGTTACCCGGCTGCGGCAACCCACAAGCCATACGCATCGCCGAGGAGGTGCGGCATGCAGTGAGCGAGTTGTCGGTGCGGTGCAAGGACAAGCGCTACGGTGTCACCGCGAGCCTGGGAATTTCATGCCTGGGCGTCGATGACGTCGATGCGCAGGCGATGGTGAAACGCGCCGATGCCGCGAGTTATGACGCCAAGGCTCAGGGCAAGAACCGCATGATGAACGACGCGCGTTGTCTATGACGCCGCGCC
>NZ_JARANX010000176.1:0-975 GCF_029889785.1 Chromohalobacter sp. 48-RD10
ATACGGGGCTGACGCCTTACCAATACTTGTTGCGTCGCCGCCTCGAACGCGCAAGCACCTTACTGCGAACCGCCGGCGCACCGCTCAGCGAAATCGCGGCACGCACGGGATTCGCCAATCAAAGCGCCTTGTCGCACGCCTTTCGACGCCATCATGGCCAGTCTCCCTCGCAATGGCGTCGCAGTGCCACCACCTCCGTCATGACCACGCCGTCCATCATAGACTAAAGTCTAGAATTCAACCCCACCTCTTCTTCTGCCGTGTTTTTTGACACAAACACCCGGGAAATTGGCAAGACCTGGCACGCTGACCCACTCTAAAGTCAACGCTAGACAACATAATCAGGACGCCGCTACCGGCGCCGACTCCGCACGCCTACCTTCATTATTGCGTCGCCGATCATCACGGGGTCATGACATGCAAAATGCCAACACCATGCTGGAAACCGCCACCTGGAACGACGATCTCGATACGCTTTTTGCGCGTGTCAGCGATTATTACAGCGTCGAGGAAGACGCCTATGTCGCCGAGCTGGTCGCGTTCTTGCGTACCGAAGAGCAAGACTTCGAGCGCATCGCCACGCAAACCGCCGAACTGGTGCAAGAAGTTCGCGAGATGGACACGGCGGTCGACTCCATCGACGAACTGCTGCAGGAATACAGTCTCGATACCCATGAAGGCTTGATGTTGATGTGTCTGGCCGAGGCCATGCTGCGCATTCCCGACAAGGCCACCGCCGACGCCCTGATCGAAGACAAACTGGGGCCCGCCGACTGGAAGGCACACGTCGGCCAGAGCGAGTCCTGGTTCGTTAACGCCTCCACCTGGGGGTTGCTGATGACCGGTCGCGTCCTGCAACTCGATCACCCCCACGAAGGCAAACCCGCCACCTTCATCAACAAGATGGTCAACCGCATGGGCGAGCCGGTGATTCGCCGCGCCATGTATCAGGCGATGAAGATCATGGGCAAGCAG
>NZ_JARANX010000177.1:0-967 GCF_029889785.1 Chromohalobacter sp. 48-RD10
AGACGCTCAAGGACTTCATCGAGAAGCGTTTCCAGAATGGCAACGGTGGCGGTGGTGGCGATCAACGTCAGAGCGGCGATGAAGGAGACAGTGCATGAGAAAGCTGATTCTTCTCATCGTCGTGGGGCTGGCCGTCGGCGCGCTATTTGGCCAGTTGATGCAGTCGATGCCCGGTTACTGGCTGGTACGCGTGGGTGATACCTCTATCCAGACCTCGTTCTGGCTGGGTCTGGTGATATTGCTGGCGGTGTTTCTGGCCCTGCATTTCCTGCTGCGCGTCCTCCACCGACTGCGGCGTCCGGTGAGCCGGCTCAAGGTCTGGAATAGCCGTACGCGCAATCGCAATGCCATGAAGCGCACCGTGAGAGGCCTGGTCGCACTCGCCGAAGGCCGCTGGAAGCGTGCCGAGAAGGATCTGGTCAAAGCGGCGGACGATTCCAGTACACCGTTGGTCAATTACCTTTCAGCAGCTCTGGCGGCGCATTATCAGGGACGTTTCGAGCATGCCGATACGCTACTCAAGCGGGCCCATCACAGCACCGAGGGGGCCGATAACGCGGTGGGCATAGTGCAAGCGCAGCTGATGCTCGACCGCCAGCAATTCGAGGAGGCGTTGGCGACGCTGACGCGCCTCGAAAAGCAGCTGCCCAGCCATCCGCAAGTACTCAAGCTGCTGCGTCAGGCCTATCTCAGCGTCAACGACTGGGAGGGGCTGCGTCATTTGCTGCCTAAGCTCGACAAGCAGCAACTGATCACCGAGGAAGAACGCCGTGAGCTGGAGCAGCGTGCCTATCGCGAGTTGATCATGCAGGCGGTCCAGCGCCAGCCCAATGCCGATGCCAACCGCGTGCGCAACCTGTGGGCCGACATGCCCGACTATCTGCGCAGCGATGTCGAGTTGGTGGTCCTGTATACCGAGGCGCTGGTCAAGGATGGCGAAGAAGCGATGGCCGAGCGCTTGCTGCGT
>NZ_JARANX010000178.1:0-963 GCF_029889785.1 Chromohalobacter sp. 48-RD10
GGGCCATTTCGCGACGCAGCCGGTGGTGCCGGGTATCGTCATGGTCCGTTGGGCACTCCAAGCCGCACGCGAAAGCCTCGGCCTGCACGGCGTATGCCGCGATATGGTACGCATCAAGTTTCCCCTGCTGCTTCTACCGGGGGAACGCGTCACCCTGATGCTCGACGCCACGCATGACAGCTCGCATGCAACGGCTCATGACAATGCTCACCACCACGCTCATCACGACATCCACAACAACGCTCATAACAACGACATGACGACCCGACTACGCTTCACGTTCACCAGCCAGCGCGGTACTCACGGGACCGGCACGCTGACGCTGACGCGACCGGAGGGCGCGTGCCATGCGTGACGATGCCCGCGCCTGTGTCATCATTCCGGTCTATAACCACGCCGACGCGGTGGGACGTACCTGTCAGACGCTACGCCGTCTGGAGGTCCCCCTTTTATTGATCGACGACGGTTGCGAGCTTGCCTGTGCCGCCGTTCTCGAGCGCCTCGCCGGCGCGCCCCACACACATCTGCTCAAGCTGCCGCACAATCAGGGCAAGGGCGCGGCAGTCAAGGCCGGCTTGCGCGAGGCACAGCGGCTGGGCTTCACGCACGCCCTGCAAGTCGACGCCGACGGCCAGCACGACGCCGACGACCTGCCGCCGTTTCTCGCCGGCCTCGATGCCGACGACATGACGCTGCGCATCGGCTATCCGCGTTTCGACGCCAGCGTGCCTCGGCACCGCTACTACGCCCGTTACCTCACCCATTCGCTGGTGTGGTTGAACACTCTTTCCTTCGCGCTGCGCGACACCATGTGCGGCGTCAAGCTTTATCCGGTAACGGCAACCAATCACTTGGTCGAACGGCATTCCTGCGGAGACCGCATGCAGTTCGACACCGAACTGCCCGTGCGCTGGATATGGGACGCGCGCCCGGTCGAGAATCTGCCCGTGCAGGTGAGTTACC
>NZ_JARANX010000179.1:0-952 GCF_029889785.1 Chromohalobacter sp. 48-RD10
ACGCTCAGCCAAAGCGACGCCCACCTGGTTGATTTTTACGCATATCAGCGATGACTATTTCACTTATGCTTACCGTGCAAGGCCAATCGTCGGCAAGGAGATCCCGATGAGTGACATGGACACCGCGCTGGTGGCCGCCTACCGGTTGAACGGTCAAGGTGGCGGTGAACTATTGAGCGTGAGCGATTTGCAGGCCGCCTGGGCCAGCGATGAGGCCCCTGTGTGGATGCATCTCGACTTTCGCCACGACGATATCGCAAACTATCTCAACGATGTGGCCGAGCTCGACGAGACAGTGGTCGAGGCGTTGCTCGAGGAAGACACGCGTCCGCGCGTGGCCAAGTTCGGGCGCGGCGTCGTCACCACGCTGCGCGGCGTCAACCATAACCCTGGCTCCGCCATGGACGACATGATCTCGCTGCGCGTGTGGATGACACCCAAGCGCATGATTACACTGCGTCGCCGGCCGTTGAAGGCCGCCAGTGATGTCCGTGAACGCCTGGATGCCGGCGAAGGCGCGCGGTCAGCGCCCGACCTCCTCGCCTGGCTGGTCGAGGCACTGGTGGACCAGGTCGGCGACTATTCCCACCAACTCGATAACGCCCTCGGCGAGCTCGAGGAATTGCAACTCACCAAGGGTGATGTCGACGCCGATGACCTCACCCGGCTGCGCCGCCCCTTCATTACGCTGCGGCGTTTCATGGGGCCACAGCGCGATTGCCTCTCGCAGCTTGCCCAGAGCCCTCAGTGGCTTGATGAGGCGACTCAGGTGTCATTACGCGAGAACGCCAACCAGCTCTCGCGCTACGTCGAGGATTTCAGTGCCATGCAGGAACGCGCGCTGATCCTCCAGGAGCAGATCTGGAGCGAGCACAACGAGCAACTCAACCAGCGCATGTACATGCTGGCCATCATCACCACCGTCTTCCTGCCCTTGAGCTTCTTGACCGGA
>NZ_JARANX010000018.1:0-36653 GCF_029889785.1 Chromohalobacter sp. 48-RD10
ACTCGTGGTGCTCGCCTCACTTTGCTGGGGTTTATCGGGCGGCATCGGCGGCCTGCTCATGGCGGACGACTGGGATGCGTTCGTCGTCTCGTTCTACCGGGGCGCCATCGGCCTGCTGTTCGTGCTCGGCTGGTTGGCGATCCGCCCGCGCCACAGCGGGTTGCGCAACCGCCGCCTGTGGGGATGGTCGGCGGTGGCCGGCCTGGGCGTCGCCGGCAACTTCGCGTTCTACTTCCTCAGTATCTCGCAGGGCAGCGTCGCGGTGGCGGCGACATTGATGTACTCGGCGCCAATCTTCGTCTACCTGCTCTCGTTCGTGCTCAAGCTCGAAAAGGCCACGCCGATAAAATGGGCTGCCATCGTGGTGGTGATGCTCGGCATCGTGTTGCTAACACGCCTATACGATGTGAGCTCAGGGGGCGTCACGCTACTCGGCGTGGGCGCCGGGCTGCTAGCCGGGGTCTCCTACGCGATGTTCATCTTCGGCTTCAAGTACGCCGCACCGTACGGCAGCCCACAGGCTATTTTGGTGATTGCCTTCGCGGTTCTCGCCGTGCTCCTGGCTGGGCTGGGCGATACCAGCCAAACACTGGACGTGCTGCATACACCGGACTGGCCACTGTTCGTCACGCTGGGGATACTCGGCGCCGGGCTCTCGTTCATCTTCTACATCGCCGGCCTGAAACACACCGCCCCGGCCGTCGCCTCCATCGTCGCCATGGTCGAACCCGTCACCGCGTCACTCTTCGGCGTCGTGGTCCTCGGCGAAAGCCTGGTGAGCATTCAGATCGTCGGGATGGTGCTGATCCTCGCCACGGTGACCGCGCTGAGCGTTTACTCCCGTTCCAAGGCGTGAGCTGGGATGAGGAAGTGACGTCGACCCATGCTCACCGACATTACTGACTCCTCTGGACACAGTGTCACCGGGATTATGTTCTTGTGGGGCTTGAGGCTATTCACAGGCAAGCTGCCGGACCGCATTTGCGGTATGCTGAAAGGATCAATAGCCTGCTCACTGTCGATCCCTTTGCTGATACAAGGTGCTTCTGATGCTCTCCACCTCAACATCCTCCGTGGAACAATCCTCGCGCCCTTCTGCCGCGACGCTTCAAGCGCTGTTGAACGAGCTTGAGCCGGTTCTCGGCAAGCGAATCACCACGGCAGCGGGCATTCGCGAGCAACACGGGCACGATGAATCCTGGCATCATCCGGCTGCGCCGGACGCGGTCTGTTTTCCGCATTCCACGGAAGAAGTATCTGCCGTCGTCAACGCCTGCGCGGCGCATCACGTGCCGGTCATCCCCTATGGCGTCGGCACCTCCATCGAAGGTCAGATCATCGCCGATCAAGGCGGCCTGTGTATTGATCTTTCGGCCATGAATGCGATCATCGAGGTACGCCCGGAAGACATGGACGCCACCGTCCAGCCTGGCGTAACCCGTACCCAGCTCAACACTGACCTGCGCGCAACGGGGCTCTTCTTTTCCGTCGACCCAGGTGCGGATGCCAGCATGGGCGGCATGGCCTCGACTCGGGCCAGCGGCACCAATACCGTGCGCTACGGCACGATTCGCGAGAACGTGCTGTCGATGACCGTGGTGATGCCGGACGGCCGCATCGTCGAGACCGGAACCCGCGCGCGCAAGTCCGCCGCTGGCTACGATCTCACCCATCTAATGATCGGCGCCGAAGGCACGCTTGGCATCATCACCGAACTCAACGTCAAACTGCATGGGCTACCGGAGGCGATCTCATCGGCGACGGTAGCGTTCGAAGATGTCACCGGCGCGGTCAATGCAGTGATCGCCTCGATCCAGTACGGCATCCCCATGGCGCGCATCGAACTGATGGACGCGCTGGCCATGCGCGCGGTCAACGACTTCTCACAGCTCGACTACGCCGAGAAGCCAACGTTGTTTCTGGAATTCCACGGCACTCACGCCGGCGTCAAAGAGCAGGCCGAGACGATGGCCGAGCTGTGCCAGGAGTTCGGTGGCAGTCACTTCGCCTGGGCGACTCAGGAAGAGGATCGGCAACAACTGTGGCAGGCGCGCCATGACGCCGCCTATGCGGCCAAGGCACTGCGCCCGGGGATGGAGTTTCTGGCCACCGATATCTGCGTACCGATCTCGCAGCTGGCCGAATGTATTGAAGAGACGCAGAAAGACGTCGCCGACAGCGGCCTGATCGCGCCACTGCTGGGCCATGTCGGCGATGGCAATTTTCATCTAGTCATCGCGGTAGATCGTGAAAGCGAAGAAGAACTAGCAATCCTCGACGCGTTCAATCAGCGTCTTATCGAACGCGCGCTCGCCGCCGGTGGAACCTGCACCGGCGAGCACGGTATCGGCACCGGTAAACGCACCTACATGGACGCCGAGCACGGCGAAGGCTGGGCGGTGATGCGCACCATCAAGACCACCCTCGACCCGCTCGGCATCATGAATCCGGGGAAGCTCGTTTGAGCCACCGACACACTATCCTCGTGTGGGCTACCCACTCACGCGAGGAAGCTCCCGCTCTCAGGCACAGGGCAATACCAACCCGCTTGCTATCCAACTCTGCCGCCAAGGAACCGAGCATACGGCGGTATTCCACCCCTCATGTCTCTTGGTACTCACGGCTAGATCCGCCCCAAAGCAACCAACGAGGCACCAAGGCCGCGATTGAACCACACCACCCAAGCCGCACCTTGCACGCGCAGCGAACGACCAGGCCTTCAGTTAACCCCGGAGAATTTCGGGCTCACATGCGACCTCAAAATTCACCGAATTTGCAATAAAACAGAGCGAATGCGCTTTCTCGTGAAGAGACGTCGCCAGCTCACTATCGTCTTCTTTGCCAATGCGTACACTGGGTTTGAGTGTCACGCTATCGAAATGACCGCCACCGCTTTTTGTCTCAATCATGCGGCCTTCGGCATTGTCCTCGTAACTGGATACCGTGATGCCAGCGTCAGCGCACAGATGTAGATACCAGAGCATATGGCAAGCAGAAAGCGAGCTAAGCAAAAGCTCCTCCGGATTATAGCGTGACGCATCGCCCAGAAATGCGGGATCCGCCGACCCAGCTATTGTTGGTTTCTCACCGCAGCTTATTTCATGATCGCGCGAGAAAGCACGATAGTTCTTTGTGCCTTCGCCTGAGTTACCAGTCCAGACGACGGTAGCGGAGTAGTTATGTTCATCTTTTTTCGGCATCGTTGGTTCCCTCTTGCATGTCGAGGCCCGAATCATTGATGACGCATTATCCAGGATAGCGTGGGGGCATCAGAAGCTTGCTATTGAATTTTTAATCTCTCACTAATAATGCAAAGCTTTACTCGGCTTCAAAAATGACAGGGAGTTCGCTGACGTTATGGTTGCACGCCTCAGCGGCGCGATACTCGGTCAGCCGGAAGTAGCCGTTTTCCCACTGCCACGTGCGCTCGCCGCCACAACCTCCGGCGCCGCGGTCCTTGTACTGGTCGGTCAGCACACCGGTGTCCGGATCAAAACTCGGGTCATACAGTACGTCGGTGCCCGTCCAGCTGCCGTTACGCCACTGAGCGAAGAGCAGTTTGCGCGGCGCAGCATCATCGGCCTGATAGATCACCTCATACGTCGTTTGATAAGCGCCGACGTTGCACACCGCAAGCCACAGATCGCCGCTTCTTGCATCGTCGAGCGAATAGTGCTGCGGCACCAGGCCGCGTGAGTCATCGGTTGGCGGCGCACAGGTATCGCTCATTTGCGCGATCACCTCATCCGGCAGCGCGGTCGTCGTCTTTGTCTGTTGCTGCGCGTTGGTAACACCCACCGAGCAACTCAGTGCGGCAGCGGCCAACCAACTTAATATACGAAACGTCATTTCGGCCTCCTTGGCAGGTCGATCTCACTCAAAGCGCTTGCACTTAGCGCGTGCATTGTATTGCTCGGTATTCTCGTATTAATGCTAGCGGATACCTGACATTCTTATTATCTCGTCGCTTGTAACAAGAGCCAAGTCGGCAGCCGATAACCCAGACGCCAAGATAGCTTGGTCTACAATGTAGGTTCCTGCACGGTAACCAACCCAACGCCGCCCATCCGGATGCTGGAACATCCAATGCTCGTAAGACGCCGACATCGGCAGCTCTAGCAACTCAGCCACCCATTGCGCGATCTCGTCAGGATATTGCCCCCAGGGCGTCTCACGGCCCCCAAAATCTCGCTCAAATACGGTCGCAAGGCCCTCGCTGACGACTCCCTCCATAAAGGAGGTGCGCACCGCGCCGCCATACATGACCCATCCTCTTACCAAATGATGAAGCTCATGAAACAAAGTGAAACGCAGCTGAGTACGGGCGACAGCAGCTACACCCACCGGCAATCTCGCATCAACGGTCCACCCCACGCGGCCTGGTGCGATTGCCATGCCCATCTCTCCCGTTTCCGGGATAACGAAAGGCCCCGTCTGACAGGCCAACTCAATATCTTTATTTAAGTCGCCGAGGAAAGAACGAATCTCCGGTTCAGCATCAGCACACACCTCTTCAATAACCTGGCGGGCATCTTGTGGAAAATGCCGACAATCCTTGGTATCAAGAAACAAAGGAACGA
This sequence comes from Chromohalobacter sp. 48-RD10, assembly GCF_029889785.1. Lineage (NCBI taxonomy): Bacteria > Pseudomonadati > Pseudomonadota > Gammaproteobacteria > Oceanospirillales > Halomonadaceae > Chromohalobacter > Chromohalobacter sp. 48-RD10. The sequence goes on from NZ_JARANX010000018.1 coordinate 4,581, forward strand.
TCATCGGTAATTCCTTCAGTGAGCGCCTGTCGGTCCGACGCCCTCAATACGCACGATTTTGCAGTAAACATGAAGCCATGGTGAAAAATTTCTCATCGCTATTTCCTTTATCATATAGTCACCTAACACCTGATTTTAGCCGCGAGTTCCGACAAGACACTATCATCCTCACGCTTATAATCATGAGACGAAATATAACCTTCATAATGATCGAAGTATTTTTCAACGCTAGACGCCACAGCTTTAAATTCAGAGTCTTTGCCTGTACCGTGCATAGGGAATAATTTTGCGTGCAGATGATCCACTCCGTAACCCTCGAACATCATTCCCGTACGCGCAACACCATCCAATTTTTCATCGAGTAGCAGCGCTACACGCTTTGAAGCCAGCACCAATGCTGTCACAACTTCATCATCTTGAGCGAACAAATAGCTTGGAAAATGGCACTTCGGTATGACCACTGAGAAACCAGGCGTATTGGGGTAAATAGAAAGAAACGCCAAATGATCACCGTCCTCCCAAATCTTGTGGCATGGCACGTTACCTGCCACGATCTCGCAAAAAATACAGCTCATTTTTTTACCCTCAGATTTTCTGCATAGCGGTTGCAGCAGAGGCACGACGGCAGGTTGTCACTTGCATGCACTGGTCAGGAAAACTAAACCTCCCGCTCCATATAGTGAGTACCACCTTCAGTTTTGTAAATCCTGAATCCCCTTCGTTTATATAAATTTACTGCCGGGTTCTCGCAAAACACACGAAGCCGAAGTAGTTGAAACCCCGCTTGTTGGGCCAGCTCAAATGTATGATCTATCGCCTTTACCCCCACCCCTTGACGTTGCCAGCTAGGCTTGATTTGAAGGTCACGAATATAGTATGCCGCATTATCATGACTCAACCGAAGCACTCCAACTTGGCAGTCATTTATGACTATTTCGTAGCTCTCAAATTCGCACCAGTTCTTATCGAATGCTTTCTTATCCCATCTAATTCCGAGTTTTTTGTAATAAGTTTCCATATTCCGTCGAGTCAGTTGCTCGACAAAATATTTGTCATTCGCTTGCCGGAAAATGGGTTTCATTTAGTCTCCCTAACTCCGACCATCACCGATGGTTAAGCCTGAGCAAGCCGGAGGGCTCGACATCCAGTGAATGGCTTGGTTATACCTATTCATAGGATCTAGTCATAGATTCTGCATCCTCCCCATAAGCCAAAAGACGATCCCTTAGCTTCTCATTCACCTTCACAACTTCAAACCCTTGACGCTTCCAGTAAGATTACGCCCCTGGATAGCTACCAGAAACAACCGGTTATATCCCTTGATGTTGCGGACTCCAATACTGCGTTCAGCAAACATTTCGCAGTACCGCCATTGCGTGCGTTACGGCTCACCGCGATGTCGTGGATACAAAGGCTATCCGCATCTACCGGAACAGACTAATCAACACCATCCACGTCAAGCATTTCACCATACATCCATGGCAAAGCCACCACATAGCCTACTAGCATGTCATTCTGCATCGCGATAAAACTGAAATCCGAATTAGCAGACAGCTTTGCAGAAAACGGATCAACAGATTCGAGAAGATACTCGCTATAACACTCACGCTGAATACGAGAAATGTCCATGAGATCAGCCTGCGACATCTTTCTAATTTCCATAGTGGCATGCATCTCCATCTTGTGGAATATAAAGCCCAGCTCACCGAGCAAATTTATGCTTGTTTTTACAAAAATGGTGACAGCGAAAATTTGTCCGGTGCAGCCGTGTATTATGGTGGTAGAATGCTAAACTCGCTATACTTGATTTTCGGAGCGCAAGCAGAACCACTGCCAGATAAGTACGACCGCAAGACCCTCTTGCTTGGTGCTGTGCTTCATTAGCTTGGCAGAAAACTGCGCTAGAAGCGATAATATGGCCGGTTACTTTTCACTTTAACGAAAGTACCGATTAATTTATGACTATCCTTTATTCTGGGCAATCTCAGCACTGGTGATGTGGGTACTGGTTTATTGGCGCTTACTCTTTTTTAGGAATGCCTGTCCCAGCGAATCCACCATCTCAAAACTAATAGAACGCATCAAATCTATCCCCTTTGATTTTGTTCAAAGCCTCCTTGCCTCCAGTCGTATAAAACAGGACCGTTCTTTCACCTTTAAAGGTAACTGTTATTTTCTTTTCTTGAACCACCTTTGAAAACAATCTCACTTTATCATCGCGGCGATAAGGTATATAAAAGTCACTACCTTCTTTGCACCATAACCTGACGGGAACCATTCTGCCATTGATCTCAAGAGCTCCCATTCCCTTTAAAACATTTTCATCGGGAGAACAGTATTCAGCAATTGAATTAGAAACGCTAAATATTATCTGTTTGGCTGCATTCTCCATGATGACGAGGCGAATATCTCCTCCATCCTCAGGCTTGTTAACAAACCCTCCGCTAGCGGAATATTCGGACCAGTTCCCCTCCTGCGCAGATACAGGAAGTGACAGAGTTAAAAAAATCAAGAAGGTAATTAAGACTAACTTCATGATGCAATCCCTATACGCCAATGTAACGATGAGAATTATGAAGTATTTCTTCTAAGGAAGACAAAGCTTCTTCTGGGTCCATTTTCCTTGTATTCGGGTTCTCGGATATAGAATTCTTCAGTTCTGTTAAGTGCTGGTATACATCTGAGTCTTGGCCAAAAAGAAAACGAGACTCTCTGTAAGCTTTAACAAAACTCTTGTTAACTTCATTGTCAACTTCTTGATCATACATAAAGCTGAGGTAGTAATCGACAGATGATGTATAGATACCAAGTTTCTTGTTGTGAACATCTAGCCGAAACCTTCTTTTATTTATTTTATAATTCAAATAAATAAACAAAGTAGCAAATACAGTCATTAAAATCGATATAAAAGGCAACAAATTTTGATTCAGAATCTGCAGAAATTCTTGCATGACTACGATATCTTGTTCTGACATGGCGCTTCTACCCTCAATACAGAACGCTTCTTTTGGGAGTGTCTTTCCTAGACATGATATTTTGACCTGCCCGTTCTCAACGATCATGGGTTATCGTTGGGGATGGGTAAACAACACTTGGACAGAGCTACATTGAGGAGGACAGGTCACGACCAAGTTTAACGCTGAATCCACGTCAATTAACACCGTTGGCGCTGCCGTTGAACCAGAGCAATCACTACTCCATACCGCTTATGTCGGTCTGGATGCGCACAAATGTCAACGCCAATGGCCCGAACCGCTGGGCAAGATCGACCGCTTCGCCGATGTATTGAAGCTCATCCCCGATGGTGATTGCGCACATATCGGCTGCTGCATTCGGGGCACTGGGTAGTCCGAGCCGGCAGAAGGGTCCAGCGGAGTACCGGTTCGGACGAACACCTTCCCGGAGCGTGTGTAAGTACTCGTCCAAGGATCCACCGGTGTTCCGCTGAACCTCCGAGCTTCCAACGCTCCAGAACTCGAATCCGGCGAAGCGTCGCGTTTCGATTTTTATAGATAAACTCTTCTGGGAAATAGCTGCCCAATGACGCTCAGCACGCGCGGCTTTGTAATGGAGGCGAAGCCGCAATGAAAAAGCCGTCGCCGTGGCTGGCTTGGTTACAAAGCAAGCGCACCCATCTACCTACGCGGCTCTGGCGAAAACTGATGTTCGATGGCCTCATAATGCTGTACTGAAAGGTCAGCCTCAAGCTCGTAAACCTCGTCTTCTGGGTATAACCATGCCTGCGAAATATCGTTGCCAGCAAAAGCTTTGATTGATTCCAGATTGTCCCAATAGGTGATGAGCGTGAGTTCGACCTTGTCTGCCAGAGAGCGACGGAATATCTGAGCGCCGAGAAAGCCGAGTGTTGCCGACGAATCCTTGACACCAGTTTCATACAGATAGGTCGTGAACTCCTCTCTGAGGTCTTCCGGCACCAAACATTTCCATTCTCTGGCGATCATTTTTGCTCGCTCTCCCTTGCTTTGTAACGCCTAAGTCAGTTGCCGGCCGAAGCGCGGCAGCGCTTTGACCGGTCAACTGCAGCGATATTTCAGGGAATTCTCTGATTTACGACTCATCAGAACTGCTCTCATTTGATTTCGCTTCCACAGTTTCACCGGCGCCACTTTCATTCTGATTCTCCATTAGTGAAACAAGCAAAGCAGCCAACTCGGCTTGATCTTCTGGTATTTCGTGTCCGTTAATTGTTGTTTTTCTGCGACTGCGTTTAGAAGCAATATCATAAATCCATGTTGTGAACAGAGCGACATCAATGTCATAAGTTATATCAACTATGAATTGAAGAATTTCTGCCGCATCATCATAGGAAAGCTCGGGAGCAGGTTTCGATTCCCAGTCATCAATACCTGCAGGAGAAACTTGTAAGCCTTCTAAATCATTATTGAGTATGGCGTCACGAACTTCCATGCTTCCGGCGACGATACGAAACCTGTACGACATTTCTTATACTCCCTAACAGGTATTAGGTAGCGCGCTCGTTTTGTCACTTGAACGAGCCCGCGCGTTCAATAAATCTTATCTAGCCTGCCATGTCGCACTTAAATCACTGATTTTAAACAATGCCAATCATAATTCGGCAATCTATGCAGAATTCGCGTGCTTGCGCGTTTCATCAGGGCCAGCGTCTGGAGGAGAAAAGCGGCGAGTCACGGGCCGGGCACGCTACCGCCCCTACCCTGCAAGCGGTGATGCGCCCTTGTCATCCCATGCGGTAGTCCCTGCGTTGCGTCGTTGTCATTCTTCAGCCTGGCCGTCTAAGCAGCTTTAGTGATTCAGAGTATGCAAGTGTGATGATGGATGCAAAGCGGCGGTTGGTCGTAGAGGTGGGGCCCTGGTGTTAACGCATTAGGCGGGGGTGAATGCCCTCTCCGTCGGGGCGCGCCGTGAGCGGCGATGACGGAGAGGGTGGGGAGGCGCAATTTACGCGGTGGCGATGCCGGCTTTGGCGGCGCGCGCGGCGTGCAGCTTCTTGTAGCTTTCGATCAGGCGCTGGTGGCGGTCTATGCCTTCCAGCCCCATGCTGGTGGGTGTCAGCCCGGGGAAGCGTATCTCGTCGTTCACCGCGCCGATCACTTGGCGCATAGTCTCTTCGCCGAACATCCGCGTGAGGTTGCGGTGGTAGTCGTTGAAGTCGAGGTCGTCGTCCAGGGCGATCTCTAGCACCGCTTGCATGGCCTGGTGAAACAGGCCGCGCTGCACGGTGTTGTCGTTGAACTGCAGGAACATCTGGACGTGCTCCAGCGCGGCTTCGTACTCGCCTAGGGCGAGCTCGATCAGCAGCTTGAGCTCGAGGATGGTCAGTTCGCTCCACACCGTGTTGTCGTCGAACTCGATGCCGATCAGCGTGCCGACCTTGATGTGGTCGTCGAGCTGACTTTCTTCCAGACGTTCGAGCAGGTCGGCCAGGCGCTCATCCTCGAGCGAATGCAGGTTGAGGATGTCCGCGCGGAATTCCAGCGCCATGTTGGTGTTGTCCCACACCAGGTCCTCGACCGGGTACACCTCGGAATAGCCCGGTACCAGGATGCGACATACCGGTGCGCCGAGATCTTCATGCTCCATCACGTAGGCTTCCAGGCCCTGCTCGGCGAGCAGTCCGTAGAGGCGCTCGGCTTCTTCCGCGGTGGTGCCGGCGAAGTCCCATTCGTGGAAGTCGATATCCGTGCTATCGCTGAAGAAGCGCCAGGAAATCACCCCGGAGGAGTCGATGAAGTGCTCGACGAAGTTGTTGGGCTCGGAGACCGCCAGCGAGCTGAAGGTCGGCTGCGGCAGATCGTTCAGGCCCTCGAAGCTGCGCCCCTGGAGCAGTTCGGTGAGGCTGCGCTCCAACGCGACCTGAAAGCTCGGGTGCGCGCCGAAGGAGGCGAACACTCCGCCGGTGCGCGGGTTCATCAGGGTCACGCACATCACCGGGTAGCGGCCGCCGAGCGAGGCGTCCTTGACCAGCACCGGAAAGCCCTGGGCTTCCAGCGCGGCGATGCCTTCCTGAATGCCGGGGTACTTGGCCAGCACCTCCTCCGGCACGTCGGGCAGGACGATTTCCTGCTCGATGATTTCCTTCTTCACCGCGCGCTCAAAGATCTCGGAGAGGCACTGCACCTCGGCTTCGGCGAGCGTGTTGCCGGCACTCATACCGTTGCTGAGGTAAAGGTTCTCGATCAAGTTGGAGGGAAAGTACACCATCTCGCCATCGGAGCGGCGCTTGAAGGGCAGCGCGACGATGCCGCGATCCGTGCGCCCGGAGTTGGTGTCGATCAGGTGCGAGCCGCGCAGCTCGCCGTCCGGGTCGAAGATCGCCCGGCAATGATCGTCGAGGATGCCCGCAGGCAGCGCGTCGTCGTCTTCCAGCGGGAACCAGCGCTCGCTGGGGTAGTGGACGAAGGCGCTATCGGCGATCTCCTCGCCGAAGAACTGATCGTTGTAGAAGAAGTTGCAGCTCAGGCGCTCGATGAACTCGCCCAGCGCCGAGCAGAGTGCGGCTTCCTTGGTCGCGCCCTTGCCGTTGGTGAAGCACATCGGCGAGGCTGCGTCGCGCAGATGCAGCGACCAGACATTGGGCACGATATTGCGCCACGAGGCGATCTCGATCTTCATGCCCAGGTCCTCGAGGATCTGGGTCATATTGGCGATGGTGCGCTCCAGCGGCAGGTCCTTGCCCTCGATCCAGGTTTCGCCGCCTGCGTCGTCGTCCTTGGCATTCGTGCCCATCAACAGCGCCTGGGCATCCTCGTCGATGTTCTCGACCGTCTCGATCTGGAACTCGGGCGCGTTCTGGATCACGCGCTTGACACTGCACCGCTCCGCCGCGCGCAGGATGCCGGTGCGGTCTTTCTCGGAAAGGTCTTCCGGCAGCTCCACCTGGATCTTGAAGATCTGGTTGTAGCGGTTCTCGGGGTCGACGATGTTGTTCTGCGACAACCGGATGTTCTCGGTGGGGATGTCCCGCGCGTTGCAGTACAAGCGCACGAAATAGGCCGCACACAACGCCGACGAGGCCAGGAAGTAGTCGAACGGACTCGGCGCCGAGCCGTCGCCCTTGTAGCGAATGGGCTGATCGGTCTCGACGGTGAAATCGTCGAACTTGGCCGCCAGCCGCAGATTTTCGAGAAAGTTGACCTTGATTTCCATGTACAAAAACCGGGTTGGTGTCGGGTGCGCCCTGGGGGCGAATTGCCGGCCATTATCCGGGTTTCAAGCGGGTATGTCTTGGGTGTCGTCGGAGAGCGGGAAAGTAGCCGATTGCCAACACTAACGCATGTACCATATAATGTACATGGACAGAATAATGTACAGGAGCTTCTATGGATGCCATCAGCTACACAGCCGCCAGAACCAACTTAGCAAAGACCATGGAACGGGTTTGTGAAGATCATTCGCCGGTGATCATTACCCGGGGGAAGTCACAATCAGTGGTCATGGTCTCTCTCGACGACTACGAGGCACTGCAGGAGACAGCTTACCTTCTCCGCGCGCCCAAGAACGCCCGCCGCCTGATGGAATCCGTTGCCGAACTGGAGCAAGGCGACGGGGAGGAGAAGGAGCTTCTTGAATGAAGCTCATCTTCTCCGAAAATGCATGGGAGGACTATCTGTACTGGCACAAGACCGACAAGAAAGTCCTTAACCGAATCAATAAGTTGATCAAGGAAATCAAGCGGGAACCCTTTGAAGGTATCGGCAAACCTGAACCCCTGAAGCACAGCCTGGCAGGTTACTGGTCGCGCCGAATCAACGAAGAAGACCGCATGGTCTATAAGGTCACGGACGACGCTCTCTTCATCGCCCAGCTTCGCTACCATTACTGATCAAGACTGAGCGAGCGCTCAAGAACCTCTTCATGGACGCGGACATCCGCCTCCTGAAACAGCACAAACCGGATATGCTTGACCGAAGAGAGCTGGGGCAGCGTCTCTATAAGCGTCTTGAATGCCACCTGCGTCGCCGCTTCTAGCGGATATCCGAAGGCCCCGGTCGAGATCGCTGGAAAGGCGATGGAGGTAAGCCCATGTTGCTCGGCCAGTTCGAGCGCGTTGCGATAACAGGCCGCCAGCAGCGGCTCAGCGGGCTCGTCCACGCCATACACCGGGCCCAAACAATGCACCACCGAGCGATTGGGCAAGTTATAAGCACCGGTGATCACCGCTTGCCCCGACTGAAGGGGCGCCAGCGGCTGGCATTCCCGCTCCAGCTCCGGCCCGGCGCCACGATGAATCGCCCCCGCCACACCGCCGCCAATACGCAACGCCGCATTCGCCGCGTTCACGATGGCGTCCATATCCGGCTGGCGCGCGATATCACCCTGCACGCATTCAAGCGTGACGCCCTGATGATTGCGTTTCGTCATGAACTCACCTCCATGGGTATCTGATCCGTTGTCCAAGCGCACGGTTCATGAGAGAAAGAAGGACCTTCGCGAATGACACCTTTTCTTTGGAGATATCGGGCAGGTTAGGTGCGGCTGCACGCTGCCACAAGCTTCTTGACCCGCAGGCCCTTGCGGTGCTGCTCGGCATGCCTGACAACGCACCGACCAAACGCTTTTCATGATCGCTAAACTAGGCATATGACCGGCCCAACGCTTATCTTAACGACACACGGCAGGCAGTTCGCCACGTTCGCCGGCGGCTTGGCGGATCATGGTGCGCTTGAGAGGCATGAGCTTGTCTGTACTGGAGAGGCCGACGTTACGTATCAATCGTAATGCAGGGTGCTTGGCGCCGAATAAGAGGCGAAAGCCGTCCATCAGTGCCAGCATGGCGGCGTTGTCACCGCGCCGGCGGCGGGCGTAACGCGCCAGCGTGCGGGCGTCGCCGAGCGCTACGCCACGTTGGCGTGCGTGGGTGATTTCTTCCGCCAGCACCGCCGCATCCAGAAAGCCGAGGTTGACGCCTTGGCCGGCCAGCGGGTGGATGCTGTGCGCGGCGTCGCCGATCAGGGCCAAGCCTGGTGCAGTGTATTCGCGGGCGTGGCGCTGGGTCAGCGGGAAGTTGTGTACCTCGTCGAGCACCTCGATCTTACCCAGCCGGCCTTCCATGGCATCGCCCAGAGCCTGGGCGAACGCATCCGGCGCTAACGCCAGCAGGCGCTCGGCGTGCTCGGGACGAGTCGACCAGACGATCGAGCAGTGATGGTCGTCTTCCTCGACGCGCAGTGGCAGAAAGGCCAGCGGCCCGTCGGGAAGGAAGACCTGACGCGCCACGCCGCCATGGCCATGCTCGCAGCGTAGCGTGGTGACCAACGCCACATGGCCGGTCTCGCGCTCGCTGACGTCAATACCCGCCAGGTGACGAAGCGGTGAGCGTGCGCCGTCGGCGGCGACCACCAGCGGCGCCGTCCAGCGGCTGCCATCGTCGAGGGTGACTTCCTGCGCGTATGCCGTGCGGGTGAGCCCCGTCACGCGTGCGTCGAAGCGCTGGGTAACGCTCGGCAAGGCCTCGAGGCGCGCTTCCAGGGCGGCCAGGATGACGTCGTTCTCGACGATATGGCCGAGCTCGTAAAGGCCGATATCCGCCGCCGCAAAAGCGATCTCGCCGCTGCCTTCGCCATCCCAGACGCACATGCCTTGGTAAGGCGACACGCGCCGCTCGGCGATCCATGGCCAGACGCCGAGATGCGTCAACAGGCGTTGCGATACGGGCGTCAGGGCGCTGACCCGTGGCGCGGGCAAGCCGTAGCCAACGTCGTCACGCGTCAACGGCGTGGAACGGGCGTCGAGCACCGTCACCGAGATGCCGGCCTCACCGAGCAGCGCCGCCAGGGCGCTGCCCACCATGCCGCCGCCGACGACGATCACTTCATCGTGTGTTGTCTCATCCATGCTGGTTTCCTTATTGGCCTTCATCGCTCCAGCCCCATGGCGCGGCGCGCCAGGGTGCGTCGCAGTGGACTCACGATATTGAGTCCCACAAGGCCTGCGGCGCGCAGGTGGGAAAACGCAGCGTGCTCGATGCCGAACAGGCGAATCAGACCATCGCTGAAGCGGATGACGTTACGCCGGTCGGCGGCGCGACGGTCCTCGAAGTCGCCCAGCAGGCTCGCACCGCCGATGGCCTGACCACGCGCCAGTCCGGTTTCCAGCGCCGTGACCAGATCCATGACGCCACGCAAGGCAAGATTGAAACCCTGCCCGGCCACCGGATGCAGCGAGTGGGCCGCATTGCCCATGATCGCCAGATGCGGGCGCACCGGTTCCTGGGCGGTGACCAGCGACAGCGGATAGGCGTCACGTTTCCCGATGCGCCGAAAGCGCCCCAGACGATCACCGAAGGCTTCTTGCAGCCGTCTCAAGCACTCGTCGTCACTCCAGCCCAGCGTCTCCTCGCGCGACACCTTGGCGTGCGTCCAGACCAGCGCCATGCGGCGCCCGGCCAGGGGTAGTAGCGCCATCGGGCCATGAGTCGAGAAGCGCTCAAACGCCACGCCGGCATGGTCGCGACCGATCTCGACGTTGGCAATCAAGGCGTGCTGTTCATAGGACTGAGCTTGGCTGGCGATGCCCAGGCGCTCCTTGAGCCCCGAGCGGCCGCCATCGGCGAGCACCGTCAAGCCGGCCTCGAGGCAGGCGCCGTCGCTGAGCGTCAGGCGGTGGCCGTCGGCGATGGGCACGATGTCCTCGACGCGCGCCGGGCAGTGCCAGGTCAGCGGCAACGATTCGAGGCTAGCGTGCAGCACGCGCCCCATCCAGGCGTTGGGAATCACGTAACCCAGGGCGTCGAGATGGAACTCGTCGGCCGTCAGCCGCGTCGCCCCGAAGCGCCCGCGTTCGCTGACGTGGATCTGGCGAATCGGCGTGGCGCGCTCGGCCATTGACGCCCACACCCCGAGCCGCTCGAAATGCCGGCGCGAGCCTTGCGCGATGGCGCTGGCGCGCGCATCGAAACTGGGCTGGAAAGTCGTCAGCTGCGTTGCATTCAACGGCGCGGCCTCGATCACCGCCACACGCAGCCCATGGCGCTCGATCAACGGCGCCAGGGCACATGCCAGGCTGGCACCCACCAGTCCACCTCCCACGATGGCGATATCGACCCGGTTAGGCGGCATCGAAAACTCTCCCTGTCGGCTTCAAAGGTCTTGTCATTCGTAATGGCAAGACACGCTGTTTTGTACCACGTTAAGTGCATGGACGGCAGTCACGGCGGGGCTCTCCCAAGACCTCAGAGGCTTACTCTTCGCGGCAATCCTTTTTACGTATCCGTAACGTAATTACGTATAAAATTTAAAGCGGTCAAAAAACGATCAACTATCATTCATTATTGCCTCTATTTCGGCCACTTCCTTGGGCACGTCCGTCGTCAACACCTCATGCCCCGTCGCGGTCACCGCGACATCGTCCTCGATGCGTATGCCCATGCCGCGATATGCCTCGGGAATGTCCTCGGCGTCGGGGATATAGAGTCCGGGCTCGACGGTCAGCACCATGCCCGGTGCCAGCACGCGCGGTTCGCCGTCCAGCCGATAGGTGCCCACATCATGTACGTCGAGCCCCAACCAGTGCGAGGTGGCGTGCAGGAAGAAGCGCCGGTAGCTGTCATCGGCGATTCGCGCCTCGAGCGAGTCTTCGAGCAGCCCTAGGCGAATGAGGCCAGCGGTCAGGTCGCGCACGACGCCATCGTGGATCGCACGCAAGGTCGTATCTGGCGCGACAGCGGCCACCGCGCGGCATTGCGCCTCGAGGACGACCTCGTAAAGCGCGCGCTGCGCGGGTGTAAAGCAGCCATTGACCGGGAAGGTGCGCGTGATATCGCCAGCGTAGAGCTCGAACTCTCCGCCAGCGTCGATCAACACCAGGTCGCCATCGCGAAGCGCGGCATTATTTTCAATATAGTGCAGCACACAAGCGTTTTCGCCGCCCCCGACAATCGTGGCATAAGCCGGGGCGCGGGCACCGTGCCAAGCGAACTCGTGCTCGAGCTCTGCCTGTAACTGATACTCGAGAAGGCCCGGCGACACGTTCTGCATGGCCCGGCGATGCGCCTGCGCCGAGATGCGCGCGGCATGGCGCATCAGGCCCAATTCCGCCTCGCTCTTGATCAGGCGGCGTTCGTGGATCAGCGGCGCGACATCGGCGAAGGTACTTGGCGTGCGTTCGCCACGCCGGGCCTGGGGCGCCAGCTCGGCGCGCAGCGACTTGGCCAGGGCCAGCATCTCGCCATTATCGAGGGGCAGATACAGTGTTTCACGGCCCTCGAGCAGCTCGGGCAGTAGGGCATCGCGGTTGGCGTTCTCATAGGCGTCATCGACGCCGTAATCCGTCACCGCTGCCTGGGCGCCAATGCGTATCCCGGTCCAGGCCTCCTGAAAAGGGTCCTTCTCTTGGCAGAACAGCACGGCTTCGCCAGCGTCGCGACCGGGCAGCAACACCAGCAACGCGTCGGGCTCGGGAAAGCCGCTCAGGTAGTGGAAATCACTATCCTGGCGAAAGGCGTATTCGCTGTCGCGGTTGCGCGTGACCAGCGAGGCCGCCGAGATCAATACGGCACTGTGCGCGGGCAAGGCCGCCATCAACGCCTGACGGCGGGCACGGTATTCATTACAAGCAATCGCCGCCGGACGCGGCAAGGCAGTACGAGGCATGGACGCTCCTCGGAGGGCGGGAGATGGGGGATAAGTGGCCGGGCACACGCCCGGCCCGAAAGATTCGTCAGTGAGTCTGTGACGGCGGCGTAGTGGCGTCGTCATCCTCGGAATTCTCGACACGCTCGACCTGGGGCTGGCCGGGATGCTGCTCGGTGTAGAGCAGCATGGCAGCCATGCGCGCATGCTCGGTCAATGCAAAGAGATCGTTCTCGTTCTCGGCATTGTCCTCGAGTTCGGTCTCCAGGTTGACGAGCGAGCCAAGGTCTTCGAGCACTTCGCGCAGAGACGCCGACCAGTCATCACTCTGGCCGCCGGCCTCGACGATGGCTTCCAGGAAGCCCTGAGTCCATTCCTGGAGACCGTGCGCGCGCTCGGCGAGAGAGAACAGGTCATCGGGCAGCAGCGGCTCGAAGTTGAGTTCAGGCGCGGCCAGAGCGTCCAACGCTTGCCGCCGCCAGGCGAGCAGGACTTCGCCGTCTTCGCGGCTATTGGGTTGATCGACACCCAGGGTCGCGCAGACTTCCTCGAGCCAGGTATCGGCGCTGATGTCGGCCAGCGCCAGGCGTGCGCACAAGCGACCGTCGAGAAACGCCGGTGACTGCATGCTACCGTGGGTGAGGAAGGTGTCGGCGACACGTGAAAAATCGAGTTGTTCGTCAATGAGGGACATGATGCGATCCTGTGCTGCAGGCCACCGGGCCGCGTTGACCGCGACCGGGCGGCTCTTTATAGTGATCAGTGGCTTACATGGCGGCGAACGTAGGCTCGCGACGGCAGGATGCCGATATCGTCGAAGCCGTTCCCTCCACCGCGCATGACGCGGAAACTTGGTTCCATCTTACCGCATCGGGCCCAACCTTGGCCCGCTCTGGAGCGATCCATGAACGACGCCTCGCGGCAGACGACCGAGATCACCTTGCTGGGACGCCCCTACGTGATCGCTTGCCCGCCCGATCAGGAAGACGAGCTAAAGCGCGCGGCGCGCTATCTGGATCGCGCCATGAACGGCATCCATTCCCAGGGCAAGGTACAGGGCGCCGAGAAGATCGCCATCATGGCGGCGCTGAACATCACGCATGAACTCCTCGAAGCGCTCGACACCCAGCGCGAGAGCGAGTCCAGCTTGTCGCGCCTTAGCGAACGCCTGGAACAAGTCCTGGCCGATACGCCATCCCCAAATGACAGCAAACCATCGAGCTGATATTCAGGCATTGTTCGGCAAGCGCTTGTCACAAGGTTCTTGCCTCGATACGAACAGTACCTGGCATTTTGGCCACGCCTCGGTCTTTGCTAGAATAGAGACGTTCCCTGAGGTGTTCGCCAGTCGTTATATTCCCTCGAGCCTATGCGCATTACCATGGGGGCTAAATGCTAGACGGGTCTGTGTGCATGTCCGTGCGACGGAAAGCCTGATGACTCGTCTGCGGCCACCCACCTTGAACCTTTAGGTTCAGGGCCAAAACGACAGCGGCACTTTGGGGAACCTCACCGAACATGACGCACGAACTTCCTCTCGAGCTATCCGACCGACGCAGCCTGCGCCGCGAATTGCGCCGGCGCCGCCGTCGACTTTCCGCATCGCAACGTCGCCAGGCCGCCTATGCGCTATGTCGCCATCTGCGCCGATTGCCGGAGGTCAAACGCGCGCGCCGCGTCGCGCTCTATCTGCCCAATGACGGCGAGATCGACCCGACACCGCTGATCGCGTGGTTCCGTCGCCGTGGCGTCCGAGTGTATCTCCCGGTGCTGCGCCCGCTGTCCGACAATCGCCTGTGGTTCGTGCATTACCACGCTCAGACGCCCATGCGCACCAACCGCTTTTCCATCTCGGAACCGAGCACGCGCCATGGTGCGCATCGCGCACGGCGCCTGCCGGCCTGGGCGTTGGATCTGGTGCTCATGCCGCTGGTCGGGTTCGATACCCAAGGCAACCGACTGGGCATGGGCGGTGGCTTCTACGACCGTACGTTTGCCTTTAGACGCCTGCGTCGCCCGCACCCGTGCATGATCGGTCTCGCCCACGACTGTCAGTACGTTGAGCGTCTGCCCATCGCGGACTGGGATGTGCCCCTCGATGCCATCGTCAGCGACGCCCGCACCGTGCGCCCGTAACGCAAGCGGCCGACGATGGAAAGCCATCGTCGGCCGCTCGGCGATCCATGGTGCAAACACTCGGACGTTCAAGACGACCGGCGAATACGCCCAGATACCAGGGCGCTCATCAAGTGCCCATCAATGTCTGTGCGTAACCCGTCGCCACGACACCCAAGCCAAACAACATGACTAAAGCCATGACCAAATCAGGCTTGCGTTTCATTTCCTGCTCCGTAAAAGACTGTTTCTTATAGCACCCCAAATAACGCTTACGACTATAGGGCCAGCCGTAGGGGTTGACAACTGGCCTCAGGCACAAGAATGAAACGTTTGGTTAACGAACAACGTTCTTATTGGATATTTGTCATGCTACCGACATGAGAACCTATGGGAATATAAGTTCTCATAATCGGCGCCTATGAAGGCACTCGTAGCATGACGTTGGGCAACTCACGCCATGAACAGGCGATAGGCCGGATTGTCGGACTCTTTCCAGTAACGATAGCCAATACGCTCGAAGTGCTCCTCGACATGCGCGCGGGCGCCATTGGGAATCTGCATGCCCACCAAGACCCGGCCATACGCCGCCCCGTGATTGCGATAGTGGAACAGCGAGATATTCCAGTCGGCGGGCAGATGCGTCAGGAAGTTCATCAATGCACCGGGACGCTCGGGAAACTCGAAGCGATAGACTTCCTCGCTGAAGTGTTCCTTGGGGCGCCCGCCGCCGAGATGGCGAATGTGCAGCTTGGCCAACTCGTTATCGGTAAGATCCTCCACCGGGTAGTCGGCCTCGCGCAGCTTGTCGATCACCGCCTGACGATCGTCGCCACCCGGCTTGACCTGCACCCCGACGAAGATATGCGCCTTCTCAGGATCGGCGTAGCGATAGTTGAACTCGGTGACCATGCGCTTGCCGATGGTCTTGCAGAACTTCTTGAAGCTGCCGGGGCGCTCGGGGATGGTCACCGCCAGGATCGCCTCGCGCTGTTCGCCCAGCTCAGTGCGCTCGGCGATGTGCTGCAGACGGTCGAAATTGGTATTGGCACCTGAGTTGATGCACAACAACGTCTGGCCGTCGACACGCTCTTGCTGGATATACTTCTTGAGCCCGGCCAGCGACAGCGCGCCAGAGGTCTCGGCAACGGCGCGCGTGTCCTCGAAGATATCCTTGACCGCCGCGCATATCTCGTCGGTAGTGACCGTGACCACACCGTCGATCCAGTGGCGCAGGATCTCGAACGGCGCCTCGCCGATCTGCGACACGGCGACGCCTTCGGCGAACACGCCGACCTGGTCGAGGGTGACGCGCTCGTTGGCTTCCATGGCCGCCTTGAGGCAAGCCGAGTCTTCCGCCTCGACCCCGTAGACCTTGATTTCGGGGCGCAGGTACTTGATATAGGCCACTACGCCAGCGAGCAGGCCGCCACCGCCGACGGGCACGAAGATCGCATCCAGCGGCCCGCTATGCTGACGCAAGATTTCCATGCCCACCGTGCCCTGGCCGGCGATCACATCATTGTCATCGAAGGGCGGAATGTAAGTATAACCATGCTCGTCGATCAACTCGCGCGCGTGCGCCAGTGCCTCGCCGAAGGCATCACCCTTGAGCACGACTTTGGCGCCACGGGCGCGTACCGCCTGCACCTTGATGTCCGGCGTGATGCGCGGCATGACGATGGTCGCCTTGACGCCCATCTGCTTGGCGGCCATGGCCAGGCCCTGGGCATGGTTGCCGGCGGAGGCGGCGATCACGCCCTTGGCCTTCTGCTCTTCGCTTAGCTGGGCCATCTTGTTGTAGGCGCCGCGAATCTTGAAGGAGTAGACCGGCTGCAGGTCCTCACGCTTGATCAGAATCGTGTTGTTGAGACGACGGGAAAGGAAGGGGGCAGTAGATATCGGTGTTTCCCGGGCTGCTTCGTATACACGTGCCTGGAGGATTTTCTTGGCGGTCTCTTCTAGCATTCTGGTGTGTCCTGCGAATGTGCGCGTCTCATTGTGAAACCGGCGCGCCAGAGGGGGCTGGCCAGCCGATAGCAAACTTCTATTGTTAGCAGAGGGCGCGGCATAGCGTCCAGTCCCGCGCCTGCCGTCATGTCTCTTATACAGCGAGAATAAGCTCTATAATGGATACGGATTTCGCCGATACGCCTTCACAAGGACGTTTACACGAACCTTTATGCAAACTTTTAAACGACTCGTTACGAACGCCCATACGGACGCACCATGACCCAAGACGAACTCAAGCGCGCGGTGGCTGCCGCCGCCATCGAGGATATCAAGCCCTTGCTCGGCCGCGACGCCATCATCGGCGTGGGCACCGGCTCCACCGCCAATTTCTTCGTGGACTTGCTGGCCGAGCACAAGCATGACTTCCTCGGCGCAGTGGCAAGCTCAGACGCCACGGCCGAACGGCTGCGAGGCCATGGCATCGATGTTTTCGAACTCAACCATGTGGGCACAGTGCCAGTTTATGTCGACGGCGCCGACGAGATCGATGCGCACTTCAACATGATCAAGGGCGGCGGCGCGGCGCTGACACGCGAGAAGGTCGTCGCGGCCTGCGCGGAACGTTTCGTGTGCATCGCCGACGCCTCCAAGCACGTCGAGGTGCTCGGTGGTTTTCCGCTGCCCATCGAGGTGATCCCCATGGCGCGCTCCTACGTGGCGCGCGAGCTGGTCAAGCTGGGCATCACCCCGGTCTACCGCGACGGCGTGGTCACCGACAACGGCAACCAGATCCTCGACGGTTACGAATACCTGTTTGAGGACCCCAAAGCCATGGAGCAGCGCCTCAACAATATCGTCGGTGTCGTCACCAACGGGCTTTTCGCCCAGCGCAGCGCCGATGTCTTGTTGTTGGGGACGGATAAGGGCGTCGAACGCCACACGCCCTAGGCGTGTACGTCCGCTGGCAGGCGCGCCGCGATGCCTGCCAGCGTCTTTTCCAGCGCGCCGCGATTGGCGGCTACCACGGCTCCGCCGGCGGCACCCAGTCGGCGGCGCTGGTCGGGGTCGTCGGCGAGGGTCACCAAGGCCTCACCTAGGGCCTCGGCAGTGTCGATCTCGCACAGTGCCTTGGCCTCGCGCAGAGTCTCGGCAATGTCCTGAAAGTTCTCCAGATACGGCCCGGTGAGCACAGGCACGCCGAGTGCGGCGGGTTCGAGCAGGTTATGTCCGCCGATGGGTACCAGGCTGCCGCCCACGAAGGCCGCGTCCGCCGCGGCGTAGAAGCGCATCAGCTCGCCCATGGTGTCGCCCAGCAGGATACTCGTCTCAGCATTGGGCGTTTCACCTTGCGAACGCCGCGCGAGACGCTCGCCGCGTGCCTCGCAGAGCTCGGCCACCGCCGAAAAGCGCTGCGGATGGCGCGGCACCAACACCAGCAAGGCCTGCGGGTCGCGTTCGCGTAGCCGGGCATGGGCATTGAGCACCTGCTCGTCTTCTCCCGCATGGGTCGAGCCTGCCACCCATACGAATTGCGCGCCCCACTGAGTATGTAAGCGCTCACCCTCATCTCGCAACTCGGCATTGATGGGTAGATCGAACTTGATCGAGCCCACGACCTCACCGCGCTCGGCAGGTAAGCCCAGTGCCGTGAAACGTTCGAAATCCGAGGCCGACTTGGCCGCGAGCCAACTCACCGCGCCCAGTGCGCCACGCAGCAGCGGCGCCACCTTACGATAGCTCTGGAAGGCCTTGTCGGAGAGTCGAGCGTTGGCGACGATCACGGGCACGTGCTGGCGTTCACACGCTGCCAGCAGGTTGGGCCATAGCTCGGTTTCGACGATGATCGCCAGGCGCGGACGCAAACGCGCGATGAAACGTCGCGCCGTGCCCGGAAAATCCAGCGGCAGGAAGTAGTGCGTGAGCGCATAGCGCTCGGCAGGAAACAGCGCCCGCACGCGCTCGGCGCCGGTGGCGGTCATGGTGGTGACCACCAGTCGGTGGTCGGCGTGACGCTCGGCCAGGGCCTCGATCAAGGGCCGTGCCGCCAGCACCTCACCGACGGAGGCGGCATGCAGCCAGATCGTCGGCGGGCCATCCGCCGCGTCGGCGATCAATCCCAAGCGCTCCGCGCGCTTGTTAGTAAGCGCATGCTCACGCCATATCCGCCACCAGATCAGGGGCGAGAGCAGATACAACAGCGCGCTATAGAGACCGCGTGCGGCACCCGATGCCATCATTGCGCCGCCTTTTCGTACATAGCCTTAACCTTCACGGTCGAGAATGGTGCCGATCATTGCCGTGGTGGAGACGCCATCCTC
The DNA here is from genome assembly GCF_029889785.1 of Chromohalobacter sp. 48-RD10. Taxonomy (NCBI): domain Bacteria; kingdom Pseudomonadati; phylum Pseudomonadota; class Gammaproteobacteria; order Oceanospirillales; family Halomonadaceae; genus Chromohalobacter; species Chromohalobacter sp. 48-RD10. The sequence continues at coordinate 23,539 of NZ_JARANX010000018.1, forward strand.
GAAGTTGAGCACCTGGACCTCACCACCATCGTCGATGACCGCCTCACCACCGGCGATGTCCTCGGGCCGATAGTCACCGCCCTTGACCAGTACATCGGGCAGTACCTCGGCGATCACGCGTGCCGGGGTTTCCTCGGCGAAGGGCACTACCCAATCCACCGCGCTCAAGCCCGCCAACACCTGCATGCGGCGTTCGAGGGTGTTGATCGGCCGCTTGGGGCCCTTGAGACGTGCCACGGAGGCGTCGTCGTTGACGGCCACGATCAGCCGATCTCCCAACCGTTTGGCCTGCTCGAGATAGGCCACATGGCCGGCATGCAGGATGTCGAAACAGCCGTTGGTCATCACCACGCGCTCGCCGCGCAGCTTGGCCGCGCGCACCGCGTCGACCAATGCACCTTCCTCGATGGGGCCGAACTCGGCGAGCTTGTCGCCATGCAGCGCCGTGTAGAGCTCGGCGATGGACAGCGTCGCGGTGCCCGGCTTGGCAACCACCAGCCCCGCCGCCAAGTTGGCGAGCATGATCGCTTCGGGATAACCGTGGCCCGCCGCTAGCGCCAACCCCAGCACACCGATGACGGTATCCCCGGCACCGGTGACATCGAAGACCTCGCGCGCATGCGTCGGTAGATGCAGCGGCGCGTGGCCCTCACGGATCAAGGTCATGCCCTTCTCGCTGCGCGTGACCAGCAGCGCTTCGAGCTGCAAGTCGGCACGTAGCTGCTCGCCCTTCTCGGCGAGCGTGGCATCGTCGGGACACGGCCCGACGACCGCTTCGAACTCGCCCAGATTGGGGGTGATGATGCTCGCCCCGCGATACTTGTCAAAGGCATGGCCCTTGGGATCGACCAGCACACGCTTACCTGCCTGACGCGCGATGGCGATCAGCGTTTCGACGCGATTGAGACTGCCCTTGCCGTAGTCGGAGAGGATCATCACGTCAGCGTCGGGCAACGCCGCCTCGACGCGCTCGGTCAGGCCCTGGGTATCGATCTCCCACAGCGATTCCTCGAAGTCGAGACGCAGCAACTGCTGGTTGCGGCTCATCACACGCAGCTTGGTGATCGTCGGAATCTCAGGGCTGTGATGAAAGTGAGTGCTTACATCAGAAGCTTCAAGACTCGCCTTGAGCAAGGCGGCATTGTCATCCTCGCCGACCACGCCCGCCAGCGCGGCGTGCGCGCCCAACGCGGCGATATTGAGCGCCACGTTGGCGGCGCCGCCGGGACGGTCTTCCGATTCACCGACCTTGACCACCGGCACCGGCGCTTCCGGCGAAATGCGCGAGGTGCCACCATGCCAATAGCGATCGAGCATGACATCACCCACCACCAGTAGGCGGGCCTGTTCGAGGACGGTCAGATCAAGCTTCATGGTCGGGCTCCGAGCGGGGCGAAGCGGACGGCGTGGCATCCAGCAAGGCATCGAATTGGGCAATGACGTCGTCGGCATGGATCAGGCTCATGGCATCGGGGTGCCGCACACGCGTGCCCCACGGAATGGCCTCCGGTGACTTGTGCAGATAACGACGCACGGCATCAGGATAACGGTCGACCACGAAACGCCGCCAGCAATAGGGCGCCGCGCGATCGGGATTGGTGGTGGCATAAAGCCCCAGCGTTGGCGTGCGCAGCGCATTGGCCATGTGAACCGGCCCGGAATCCGGCGCGATCACCATGCGCGCGCGGTCGAGCATGGCCAGCAGCCCCTTGAGTGAAGTGCCGCCAATGGCATCGATGACCGCCCCTTCCGCGCACAGGGCGCGAATGCGCGCGCCCATTTCCTGCTCCTGGGCGCTGCTGCCCCCAGTCATCACCGTGCGCAGGCCATGCTCTTCCCAAGCATGCGCGATCATCGCCGCATAACCCTCGGCGGACCAATTGCGGAAATTGCGCAGGCGCGGATTGGCGCAGGGGCTGATCACCACGTAAGGCACTTCACCGGTGACGCGCACGGCTTCTTGGTAGGCGCTGTCGGGGATCGCCAGATCCCAGCGCAAGGGCTCGGCGTCGACGCGCTCCTCGCCACCCAGCAAGCGCGCGAAGTCGAGAAACGATTCCAGCACATGCGCGTGAGCATGCGGCGTCAGCTGACGGTGGGTGAACCAGTGCTGCCAATCCTTGGCCCGGGCCTTGTCGTACCCGATACGCAGATCCGCCTTGAGGCCCAGAGAAAGCGCGCTGGCGCGCAGCGCTTGTTGCATGTGCAGCAGCACATCGAAGCGTGTGTCGCCGAGCCGACGCCAGATCTCACGCATGCCGGCCAAGCCTGAGGTCTTGTCATAGACGATGAACTCGACCCCTGATAGACCGGCCAGTAAACTATGCTCGCCCTTGCCGATGATCCAAGTGATGCGGGCGTCAGGCCATAGGCGCTGCAGCACGCGAATGGTCGGGACAAGGTTGCAGACATCGCCCAGCGCGGACAGTCGTAGTATACAAATATGCGCGGGACGGACGGGCAGAGGATGCTTCATGCGGTTGGCAACATTCCAAACGGGACAGGCATTCATTCTATATGATGCCGACATTCTATGTGACGCCGGCCAAGGGCCACAAATCGACGCGCGCTGGCTAAGCCCGGACTTCTGGCGAGAGCGCGACGCAGTACTCGGCGAAGCGCCGGGACGCGGGGCGAGTCTTTTCGTCGCCTGCGACGAGGAGCGCTGGGCGCTGCGGCCCTACCGGCGAGGTGGCTTGATCGCCCGGCTCAGCGACGCGCGCTATATGTGGACCGGTCTCGAACGCACTCGTGCCTTTCGCGAGATGCGCCTGACCGCCGAACTCAAGCAGCGTGGCCTGCCGGTGCCCGCGCCAGTGGCCGCTGGTGTGTGGCGACACGGCCCAAGCTACACCGCCACGCTGATCACGCGGCTGATCCCCGATGTCGTGGCCCTGGCCGAGCGCCTGCCGACGGCGTCACCCGCCCTGTTGCAGCGCGTCGGCCGAACCGTGCGCCGCTTTCACGATGCCGGTCTCGACCATGTCGATCTCAACACCCGCAACCTGCTCGTCGACGCCGATGACCGCGTCTGGCTGATCGATTTCGATCGCTGCCGGTTGCGCGCCCCGGGGCGCTGGCAAGAGAACAACCTGGCACGGCTCGAACGTTCGCTGATCAAGTTCGACGCCCCCGAGGCCATGGCCTCGGTGCGCCTCGGCTACGCGGCATCCGCATAAATCTCGCACAGTCCGGAGACGTGTCGGGCCAGCGTGAAGCGTGCATTGACGAAGCGGCAGGCGTTGGCACCGAGGTGCTCACGCAGCGCGGGGGCCTCGCGTAGCTCGCCGAGTATCGCCGCCCAGGCCGCCGGATCCTGCGGATCGGCGAGCCGACCGCCCTCACACCCAATCAGCTCGGGAATCGCGCCGCTGTCGGCACCCACCACGGCCTTGCATGCCGCCATGGCCTCGATCACCGTGAGCCCGAAGGCTTCGTTACGCGATGGCACACAGACGATATCCACCACCTCGAAGAGCCGTGCCAGATCCCGCCGAAACCCCGTGAACGTGACGCGCTCGTCAAGGCCCTGTTCACGGACCTGCTGTTGCAGGGAGGCGATGAAGGTGGGGTTACCGCCCTCGTTCGCCTCCAGCCCACCGATCAGCACCAAATGAGACTGGCTATCGCCCGCCTCACACAGCCGAGTGAAGGCATCCAGCAGGACTTGCTGCCCCTTGCCGGGCGTCAGGCGCCCCGGCAAGGCCATCGTCACCGCCTCGCGCGGAATGCCCAAGGCGTCACGTAGCGCTTGGCGTGCGGCGGTGTCGAGTCGAGGAACGTACTCCGACGTATCGATGCCCAGATACAAACGAGTGATCCGCGACGCGGGTAGCGGGAAAGCCTGGCGATTACGCGTCAGCGTTGCCTCGCTGATCGACAACACGCGATCGACATGCCGGTAGACCCAGCGATGATAGGCGTCGTGTTTGGGCCGCGTGACGCCCATGTGGTCGGTAAAGACAAGACGCAGCTCGGGACACAGCCACTTGAGCAACGCGCCGAGGCGCAAGTCACTCGATTTATGACAATGCACGACGCCGATACCACGACGTCGCAGCCAGCGCACAAGTGCCGGCAATTGCCACAGCGCACGCGAGGGTGAGCGCACACTACGCACTTCGGTCGCCTCACAGTCGACTAACGCTCGAGCCAGACGCGTCTCTTCGAGCGTCAGTACGTAGGCACGCCACCCCTGGCGGGCCAGCTCGGGTATAATGCGCGCAGGGTACATTTCCAGCCCGCCCCAGCCGCGGGATAAACAGATATGCAAGACCTTGTGCTGCAAGGCAAGCTCCTCGGACAATGTTCGACTCACGCGTCGACGCCACCGGGCACAGGAGACTCGATGACCCAGTCGCGCCCACAGCGCATCCTCGTGGTACGCAACGACAAGCTCGGCGACTTCATGCTCGCCTGGCCGGCCCTGGCCTGCCTGAAGAGTGCCTATCCCGACAATCATGTTGCCGTGCTGGTGCCCACCTATACAGCACCCCTGGCGCATGCCTGCCCATGGGTCGACGAGGTAATTCTCGACCCGGGCGGCGCCGCGCCGCGACGTCAGCAAAAAGACTTGCTCGTGCAGCTTCGCGCCGGGAAGTTCGACGCCCTGCTGACGCTGTTCTCCACGCCACGTACCGGGTGGCTGGGTTGGCGGGCCGGCATTTCCCTGCGCATGGCGCCCGCCACCAAGTGGGCCCAGATATTTTACAACTTTCGCATTAAACAGCGTAGGTCGCGATCCCAAAAACCCGAGTACGTCTACAACCAGGACCTGGCCGCCGCCCTACTGCAAACGCTCGGTCAGGACGTGCCGACGCCGACGCCACCTTACTGGCCCCTGCCCGACGCGACGCGCGACGCCCAGCGCCAGCGCCTGAGCGATGAACTGTCGCTTTCTCCGACACGCCCCTGGTGGTTTCTGCACCCCGGCAGCGGCGGTTCGGCGGTCAATCTCAGCGTGGCGCAATATGCGGATCTCGCCCAGGCAATTAGCGCCAACCTTCTCGCTCCGCCGAAGTGGGTGCTCACTCATGGACCTGGCGAAGAGGCTGTAGCCCAGCACCTGGTGGAAACGCTCAACGCACGTGATATCGATGCAGTGCTCATGCCCCCACGCGCGAGTCTGACCGATTTCGCCGAAACCCTGGCCGCCGCCGATGTCTTCGTTGCCGGTTCGACCGGGCCCTTGCACATCGCCGGGGCACTCAATCGCCCCACGATCGGCTTCTATCCTGCCAAGCGCTCGGCCACGCCATTGCGCTGGCAAACCTGCAATGCCGAGATACGCCGCCTGGCCTTCAGCCCGCCTGCCGACGACGCCTCCGCCAGCGACATGTCGCGTATCGACATCGCGGCAGTGGCGCGCCAAATCGCCGACGCCTGGCCAACGCCAACGGCCACCGAGGAAACGCCATGCAACCGCTGACCGGAATCGTCATCACCCTCAACGAGCAAGCCAACATCGCCGACTGCGTACGTTCGCTGTCACGCGTCTGCAACGAGGTCATCGTCGTCGACTCGCTGAGTAGCGACGACACCGTGGCTATTGCCGAGGCCGAGGGGGCGCGGGTGATCACGCAGACTTATCTCGGCGACGGGCCACAAAAGGCGCACGGTGTACCGTTCGCCAAGAATGCCTGGATCCTGGCCCTGGATGCCGACGAGCGCCTCGACGACGATGCCGTGACCCTGATCGAGTCGCTCGCCCTCGACGACCCGCAGACTGCCTATAGCTTCCGACGCAAGAACTACGTGGCTCGACACTGGATTCGTGCCGCAGGCTTCTACCCAGACTCGGTGGTACGCCTTTACAACCGCACCACCGCCGGCTATCTACCCAAGAAGGCACACTCGTCGGTCGAGGCCCCCAAGGTCGAGGCCACCACTGCGCACCTGCGACATTTCACTTACGAGGACATGTCGCACTGGATTCGGCGCATCGATGCGCTCTCGAGCCGCGATGCCTGGGCGATGAAAGAACGCGGCGTGCGCCCCTCACGACTGCGCCCGACGCTGCACGCCGTTAATGCGATGCTGCGCAAGCTGATCTTCAAGGGTGGCCTGCTCCAGGGAATGGACGGCATGACGGTCGCATTGACCACGGCGTTTCATGCCTACATGAAATACGCCAAGCTCAACGAGCTCTACGAACTCGAACAAATGCCACAACGATGAGTCAGATCGGCTTCTTCGCTGTCATACTCTAGTCATAAAGACAAGGACGCGTTCTTATGATGAAGCTGTCACCCACCACCCTCCGCTGGAGCGTGCTTACCTACCTCGGCTTATGCCTGGGGTATCTCTTCACCACGCTGACCATCATCAGTCACTGGTTTTTATTCCCCGTCGCGGCGGTGTGGGTCGCCATCGCCTGGTATTTTCGCTGGGGCCATCCCACACAACGCACCAGCACGCGACGCGTCTTGCCCTGGTCGTCGATCCCGCTGGCCCTGTGGTGGGTCTACCTGTACCTGGACGATAGCTTCGGCAAGGTGGACCTGGGCGCGGTGATTTTTCATTTGCAGGCGGGGATGACCGAGCATGGCGGTGCCAGCCGCGTCTTCGCCGCGGTGATTTTCACCCTATGCGCCATCGTCATGCTCATGGCCTTCACCTGGCTGGTACGCGCCGACCACCGGTGGCGGCTGTGGGAGCGTGTCGGCGCGCTCTTCTTGCTGGCCTTCAATCCGCTACTGTTCGGCCTGTCGCAACGTGGTGCTTCGGTGGTCACCGAGGGAGATTGGTTACGCGATCACTACCGCGTCCCGAGTATCGAAAGCGAGCCGCAAACTCGCCCCAATCTCATCTATCTCTATCTAGAGAGCACTGAGCGGACCTACGCCGACCGCGACACGTTCGGCGACGCCTATGAAGATCTCGCCGCGCTCGGCAAGCGCGGCACCGTCTTCGAGGGACTCAAGCAGCTCGACAATACCGGCTGGACGACCGCCGGCATGGTCGCCACCCAGTGTGGTGTGCCGCTGATGCCCGCCGGATTGAAACATGACAACCAGTTCGAGCCGCTCGACGAGGTACTCCCGCATACCCAGTGCCTGGGCGACCTGCTCAATGCCAAAGGATACGATCTCACCTACATGGGCGGGGCCAGTACGCGTTTCGCCGGCAAGAAGGTGTTCTACGAGGGACACGGCTTCGATCGCGCGCTAGGCCGCGACGAGCTGGAGGATCAGGTCACGCCGCCGGACTATCTCAACGACTGGGGCCTTTACGACGATACCCTGCTCAACATGGCCACCGAGCGCATCCGCAAGCTCGCCAAGAATGACGATCGCCAGCCTTATGCCATGTTCGCCTTGACTCTGGCGGCCCACCCGCCGTTCGGCAACCCGGCTCAGGCGTGCCTGGACAATCAGGGGGAATTCGATGGAGTCAACATTCTGTATTCGGTGAAATGCACGGGCTGGCTGGTACGCCGCTTCCTGCAGCGCCTCGACCGGGAAGGCCTGCTCGACAATACTCTGGTGGTGATCTCCAGCGACCACCTGAGCATGAAGAACTCGGAGTGGCCACAGTTGGTCGACGCCGAGCGCGAAAACACCTTCATGATGCTTGGAGAGGGTGTCCCTGCCGGGAAGCGTATACAGCGCCAGGGATCGATGGTCGATGTCTATCCGACGGTACTCGAAGCCATGGGCTTCACGCTGGACGCACGCGCTGCCGGGTTGGGACGCTCACTATTCGCCAAGGATCCCACGCTGGTCGAAGAATACGGCCTGGAAACCATCAACGACCACATGGCGGAGGAAGACGCACTGCAAACCTACATGTGGAAAGGGGTCAACTGAGCGCCGCGTGCCGGATCGACGCCAATAGCCGCGCCGGTTCGAGATGGCGCAGACAATTTGTGTGCCCCAACGGGCAGTCACGCGCGAAGCATGGCGAGCAAGACAGCTCGAGATCGTGGATCTCAGCGTTTTCGGTCAGAGGCGGCGTGTAGGCCGGCGAAGACGAGCCGTAGATGGCCTGCACACGCGTGCCTACCGCTGCCGCCACGTGCATCAGCCCCGAGTCGTTGGTGACCACTTGCTGGCAGTCGGCGAGCAGATCCACCACCTCGGTGAGCTTGGTACGCCCGCACAGGTTATGCACGCCGTCCAGTCCTTGGCTGATCGTCTCACCGGCGTCAGCGTCCTTGGGGCCTCCCATCACCCGCACCTCGAAGCCCTCGGCCACCAGGCGTTCCGCCAGGCTGCGAAAATGCGCTAGCGGCCACTGCTTGGACGGTCCAAACTCGGCGCCCGGCATCATGCCAATGGCGGGACGATCCGAGAGCCCCAGCGTCTCGTGCAAGCGACGTTGTTCTTCGGCATTCACCTCGAGGCGCGGCGCGGGAATCGCAAAATCTCCGGCTTGCGCCTCGTCCTCAGGCAGGCCCAACGAGACGAAGCGCTTCACGGTTTGATTCAGCACGCTTTTATCGAGCTCACGGCGCGCATTGAGCACCATGTAGCGCTGCTCGCCCCGGAAACCCAAGCGCTCAGGGATGCGGGCCAGGAACGGCACCAGCGCCGATTTCCAGGAGCGCGGCAACACGATCGCCCGGTCGAAGCGGCCCTTCAGCGTGCGCGCCACGTCACGCCGCGTGGCCCAGCCGAATTCGCCGTGCTTGACGTCCAGCGCGACGGTCTCATCGACCTCGGGCATACGCGCCAGGACCGGCAGCGACCAGCCCGGGGCCAGTACGCCAAGGTAGGCATCCGGATAACGCGCCTTGAGCGTCATGAATAGGCTCTGCGCCATGACCATGTCACCGACCCAGGAAGGGCCGACGACGAGCAATCGTGGGGCGGCGTCGGTAGCGATGTCGTCAGCCATTCAACCAATCCAGGTAGGCGGTGACGCCTTCGCGCACGGTCTTGAACTCCGCCGGGTAGCCCGCCTCACGCAGGCGTGAGATATTCGCTCGGGTGTAGCTCTGATAGCGTCCCTTGAGCTCCTCGGGGAAGGCGATGTAGTCGATTTTGCCGGTGGCGTAGTAATCGATCACCGTCTCGGCGATGGCCTTGAACGGTTCGGCACGGCCGGTGCCCAGATTGAAGATGCCCGATACCTCGGGGTTGTCGAGGCACCACAAGTTGACGTCCACCACGTCGCCGACATAGATGAAGTCACGGCTTTGCATGCCGGCTTCATAGCCTTCCCAAGCACCGAACAGCTTGGGGTTCTCACCACGCTGCACCTGCGTGTGATGGTGATAGGCGACGCTGGCCATCTTGCCCTTGTGCTGCTCGCGCGGGCCATAGACGTTGAAGTAGCGGAAGCCCACCACCTGAGTCTCGAACTCCTCCCAGTGGACGCGTACGTACTGATCGAACAACAACTTGGAATAGCCGTAGACGTTGAGCGGCTTCTCATGCTCCGGTGCCTCCACGAACACCTCGCTACCGCCGTAGGTCGCCGCCGATGACGCATACAGAAAGGGAATGCGCTTGTGCTGGCAGAAGTGCAGCAGCACCTTGGAGTACTCGAAGTTGTTCTCGAGCATGAACTTGCCGTCCCACTCGGTGGTATCCGAGCAGGCCCCTTCGTGGAAGATGGCCTCGATCGGCGGCAAGGCGCTCGGTTCGCCACGCAGTTCGGCCTTCACGCGCGCCAGGAAGTCATCCTTATCGAGATAGTCACCCAGCGTGCAGTCGGCGAGATTGACGAACTTGGTGCCGTCGGAGAGGTCGTCGACCACGAGCACATCCTCGTGGCCGCGTGCATTGAGAGCCTTCACTAGATTGGCGCCGATGAAACCGGCACCGCCCGTCACTACAATCATGTCGTCGATTCCTTCAAGTCGTGCACCCACGCGCAAGCGTGCTTTTCGTCACGGTGCCTATAACCGATTAACCGCTAATTGTATACTTGGCAGTTCGTGAATTCATGGGCCAACGGTACTTCACCAATGACACAGTCGACGCCAGACGTGAAAACCTTCCAGGGCCTGATCCTTGCCCTGCAACAGTACTGGGCCGAACAGGGCTGCGTAATCATGCAACCCCTGGATATGGAAGTCGGAGCCGGCACCTTTCATCCCGCGACCTTCCTGCGTTCCATCGGCCCCGAGACCTGGAATGCCGCCTACGTGCAACCATCGCGCCGTCCCACTGACGGACGCTATGGCGAGAACCCCAATCGCTTGCAGCACTACTATCAGTTTCAGGTGGTGATGAAGCCCTCCCCCCTGGAACTGCAGGCGCTGTATCTGGGCTCGCTCGAGCGTCTCGGCATCGACCTGCAGGTCCACGACATTCGCTTCGTCGAAGACAACTGGGAGTCCCCTACCCTCGGAGCCTGGGGACTCGGCTGGGAAGTCTGGCTCAACGGTATGGAAGTGACCCAGTTCACCTACTTCCAGCAGGCCGGCGGCATCGAATGTTATCCGGTCACCGGCGAACTGACCTACGGCCTGGAACGCATCGCCATGTACCTGCAGGATGTCGATAGCGTCTACGACCTGGTATGGACCTACGCCCCCGATGGTTCATCCGTCACCTACGGCGATGTCTACCTCCAGAACGAACGCGAACAGTCGGCTTACAATTTCGAACACGCCGATGTCGACTATCAGTTCTCTGCTTTCGACCACAGCGAAGGCGAATGCCAAAAGCTCCTCGACGCGGAGTTGCCCCTGCCCGCCTACGAGCACGTGCTCAAGGCATCGCATACTTTCAACCTGCTCGACGCCCGGCACGCCATCTCGGTCACCGAGCGTCAGCGTTACATTCTGCGTGTGCGCACCATGGCCCGTGACGTCGCCCACGCCTACTTTGAATCGCGCAAGGCAGCTGGGTTCCCCATGGCCCCCGAGGCTATCCGTCAGGAACTGCTGAGCCGAGAAAGCAACGAGGGAGACGCGTAAGAATGGCATCCAACACTCTACTGGTCGAACTCGGCGTCGAGGAGCTTCCGCCAGGCGCCATCGAATCCCTCGCCAATGCCCTGCGCGATGGCATCGCAAATGGTCTTGCCGACGCTGAGATCCCTTTCGAGGCAGCTCACGCCCACGCCACGCCACGCCGCTTGGCGGTCAGCATCGAAGTGCTCGGCGACAAGCAACCGGACCGCGAGATCGAGCGTCGCGGCCCGGCCCTGGCCGCCGCCTTCAAGGACGGCGAGCCCACCAAGGCCGCCGAAGGCTTCGCGCGTTCTTGCGGCGTTGATGTCGCGGACCTGATCCATCTGGAGACCGACAAGGGTACCTGGCTTGGCTATCGCTATCAGGAACCGGGCGAAGCCACCACGGCGCTGCTGCCGGCCATACTCAGGCGTGCCGTCAACGCCCTGCCGGTGCCCAAGAATATGCGCTGGGGCGCCTCTCGGCTCGAGTTTTCGCGCCCCGTGCACTGGTTGGTCATGCTCTACGGTCAGGACGTGGTACCCACCGAAGTGCTCGGCCTCGAAGCCGGCCGTACCACCCGAGGGCATCGCTTCCATGCCCCACAGGCCATCGAGTTGGCGCACGCTGACGACTATCTGAGCGTGCTCGAAGATGCCTTCGTACTGGCCGATAACGACCGCCGACGTGAGCGCATCCGCGAACAGGTGCTGGCCGAAGCCGAGGTCAACGACGCCACGGCAGTCATCTATGACGACCTCCTCGACGAAGTCAACGGTCTGGTCGAATGGCCGGTGGCGCTGACCGGCCGCTTCGACGAGCGTTTCCTCGAAGTGCCCGCCGAATGCTTGATCTCGTCGATGAAGGCCAATCAGAAGTACTTCCACCTGCTCGACGCCGAGGGACAGCTCAAGCCTGCCTTCATCACCGTCTCCAACATCGAGAGCCGCGACCCGCAGCAGGTCATCGAGGGCAACGAAAAAGTCATCCGCCCGCGTCTGGCCGATGCCGCTTTCTTCTACGATACCGACCGCAAGCAGACATTGGCCTCGCGCCGCGACGCACTGGATAACGTGGTCTTCCAGAAGTCATTGGGCACGCTGGGTGACAAGGCGCAACGCATGGAGACCATCGGCGCGTTCATCGCCGGTCGGGTCGATGGCAACGTCGATCATGCCCAACGTGCCGCACAGCTCGCCAAGTGCGATCTGGTCACGGAGATGGTGCTGGAATTCCCCGAGCTCCAGGGCATTATGGGCACCTACTACGCCCGCCAGGACGGTGAGCCGGAAGAGGTCGCGCAGGCACTTCACGAGCAGTACCTACCGCGTTTCGCCAGCGACGACGTTCCCAAGACGCATACCGGCTTGGCCCTGGCATTGGCTGACCGCCTGGATACGCTGACCGGCATCTTCGGTATCGGCCAGCGCCCCACAGGCACCAAGGATCCTTTTGCCCTGCGCCGCGCCGCCATCGGTGTTCTCAACATCTTGATCAAGGGTGAGCTCGATCTCGACCTGCGCGAACTGCTCGAACTCGCCGCTGCTCAGCATGACGAACTACCCAAGTCTGATGGCCTGATCGATACCATACTCGATTACATGCTCGACCGCTTCCGCGCCTGGACGCAGGACGAAGGCATTCCCGTCGAGGTCTATCTCGCGGTGCGCTCTCGCCCGGTCACGCGTCCGCTCGATTTCGCACGCCGGGTTCGGGCCGTGCATGCCTTCAGTCATCGTGAAGAAGCAGCAGCGCTGGCGGCGGCCAATAAGCGTGTCTCGAACATCCTCGCCAAGCAGCAACATGACGGCTCGACCACCGTTGATGCCTCTCTGCTGCAAGCCGAAGCCGAGACGACGCTGAGCGAAGCGCTCGAACAATGCCATCAGGCGGTACGTCCGCTACTCGGTGCCGCTCGCTACAGCGAGGCGCTGGATGTGCTGGCTAAGCTTCGCAGCCCCGTCGATGCCTTCTTCGATGACGTCATGGTCATGGCGGAGGATGACGCCGTACGCCGCAACCGCCTTGCTTTGCTGGCCAGCCTCCAGGCCCTGTTCCTGGAAGTCGCGGATATCGCCCAGCTACAGCAATAAACACGCACGCGTTGCAGTTCAAAGGGTGACCCCACTGGGGCCACCCTTTTTTTGTTTCACGTGGAACGGCGGTCTCAAGTTCCAAGTGCAACGCTATTGAAGGATGCTCGGACCTTCGACCGATTTCTTGAGCACCTCGGCGTAGACTTCCAGTGGCGTTCGCCAGTCCAGGGTTT
>NZ_JARANX010000180.1:0-936 GCF_029889785.1 Chromohalobacter sp. 48-RD10
GGCACCAAGACCGATCACGCTGACTTGTGTTTTCGCACCTTCCATAAAACTCCTTCTAGTCTCTAAATTGTTGCATAACGCTCGCAATAAGCGGCGCGAGGAACGAGCGTCCGGCGACCACAGGGAGCGCCTTGTTGGGCATTGGCTGGCGTCATTCCCTAGTAGAAAGCGTCTTCTTGTACGCGTAGACGTAGTCGGTGCTCGCACCTCCTCCGCCGCCTCCGCCGTCGTGGCCTGTATCCAGATATGCTTTCTCGGCAGAACGAGCAATGGCTTCCGACGCCGCTGGACAATAGATCCATACTCCGTCTTCTGAAACGTTGTGACCGGAAAACAAACGTTCCCTCGGATTCTCCGCTATACCGACGTACCAGTCCGTAGGGGTACCTCCGTGGCTCGTCATATACGCGTCAATCTCGGAGATAATTTTCTCTTTGGAGTAGCTCATGTCCCGCTCCATCCTCTATTCAATGCTCAACGCAAAGCACAGCGACAGCGGCGGCCCGTCAGGGACGTCCGGCGGCCGCAGGCCGCGTACTGCTGCGCCTTGTTCTGTGTGATTATGTGTCAATCCCCACAAACCCGCCGTCCTTGCCACGAACTCGCATATTTTCTTTGTTGCACGGCGTCATAGAACCACAGGATGGACATTGAACCGTATTGCCCTCAAGCATGGATGAATCAAAGGACTCCGTATCACCAAAGGATATCGGCGAAGGGAACCATGTACCGCATCTTGGGTTTAGGCACTTGATTTGAATCTCGTTAACTTTCGACATGGCCTTATCTCCTTATGACACAGAACGCAGAGCGCACCGGTGGCCTTTTTGGAGCAACGCGGAGAAAAGGCCATCCGCGTGGCGCGACTTGTTAGCCCCATATCTGCCATACAGCCGCTATTAATGTCAGGAGCACGATCAATAATCCGAAGTATAT
>NZ_JARANX010000181.1:0-927 GCF_029889785.1 Chromohalobacter sp. 48-RD10
CGGGATCGTCGCTTCCACCGCCAGGTGGAAACCGACAGCGTCGATGCGTTATTCGGCGCGCTGGAGGTCTGGTTGGCCCAAGAGGCCGCGCGGGGTTGTCTGTTCCTGCGTGCCTGGGGGGAAACCGGCGGCGACGTGCCGGAGATCGCCGAGGCGATGGCACGCCACAAGCAGCGCCTGCGGGATCGGATCGACGCCATCATCGTCGCGGAGATCGGTCGGCAGGACGATGAGCTCGCCGAGTCGATTCAACTGCTGTTCGAGGGCGCGACACACGCGGCGGCATATCGCGGCGTGGCGACCGTCGAGGTCGCACGGCGGGCGGCACAGCGTCTGGTCACGGTCGCACGAGCGTCATAGTGACACCGAGTTCAGTAACAGGCGCCGCCGCGAAACGCACCATAGCTAACGTCTAGTGACGTTAACCGGGCTCAAACCGGGGATCCATTACGCTCATATCGAAAACGATCGTTTTACACTTCGTCAACACGATGCCGGCCACAGGCCGAGAGGAGTACACCGCATGACGCGCACCGAATTCCGCCTGATCGTCGCCGGCATCATGCTGATCGGCACCACCTACGGCCTGGCGCGTTTCGCCTATGGGCTGTTCCTGCCCAGCATGCGCGAGGAAGTCGGCTTGAGCGCGACCCTGGCGGGCGTCATCGGCAGCGGCGCCTATGTCGGTTACTGCCTTGCTATCGTACTAATCGCGGTGATCACGGCTCTCATCGGCTAAAAGACCGAGCGCTCGGCGCTCCAACCGGCTTCCACTTTCCCCTGACATCAGGAGCTCTCAATGGCAGGTGCAACGGCACTCGTGGTGCTCGCCTCACTTTGCTGGGGTTTATCGGGCGGCATCGGCGGCCTGCTCATGGCGGACGACTGGGATGCGTTCGTCGTCTCGTTCTACCGGGGCGCCATCGG
>NZ_JARANX010000182.1:0-921 GCF_029889785.1 Chromohalobacter sp. 48-RD10
CACATCGATTGGGACGCTCCCGGCAACGCCAGCGTGACCCGCCACTACGCCAGCGACAAGCAGCACGAAGTCCAACCCTACCCCGGCATGATGCTCTCTGCCCGCTATCAAGGCATGGTGGTACGCGTCGAGGTCGAAGCCTACCGCGAAGACGACGCCCTCAGCATCGGCAAGGTCGCCGCCCTCATCGACACCCAAGGCACGCGTCACCAAAACCACGGCGATCTCAGCATCGGCGATGTCGTCCGCCTTCCAGACGACAAGCGCGCCCTGGAACCTGCAATCGAGGATGAACAGGACTGAGGGATAGAGAGACGCTCAATGCGGGTCGCTACCATTTGTCGGCATCGAATTGCAGGAAGTCACCTGCCCCGGTTAGATTGCTGCGTAAACACGCAACAAAAGGATGACCATGTCAACGCTTCGCCCTGTGCTTTCGTCCATGCTGGCCCTGCTCGGCAGCGCCACGCTTTTGGCCTCCATGACCGCCCAAGCCGATGCGCTCGAACAGCAGCGCCAGGATCTTCACAATAACGTTCAAGTCATCGCCCACCGCGGTGCCAGCGGTTACGCACCGGAACATACCTGGTACGCCTACGACAAAGCACGCGCGATGGGTGCCGACTACATCGAACTGGACGTGCACATGAGTGCCGATGGGCACCTGATGGCCATCCACGACACTACCCTAGAGCGCACTACCGATGGCCAAGGGCCGGTGAAGGAACACAGCCTCGACGAACTCAAGTCACTCGACGCCGGCAGTTGGTTCAACGAAGCCCACCCGGAATACGCCGACGACGCCTACGCCGGCGCCAAGATGCTCACTCTCGATCAGATCATCGACCGCTACGGCCAGGACGTGCGCTACTACATCGAGACCAAGTCACCCAAGGACTATCCCGAGCTTCAAGACGCCCT
>NZ_JARANX010000183.1:0-905 GCF_029889785.1 Chromohalobacter sp. 48-RD10
CGGCACCGCCCTGGTCGCCTCGCGCATGTGGCTCTGGCAATGCCTCAGTTCGCTGGGCGTGGTGGCGAGCTATATCGCCGTCTATGCCATCGCCGCCCGCGCTGCGGGAGCCGATATCGACTTCGCTACGCTATTGCCGTTGATTCCGCCGGTGCTGATGGTCATGGCGATTCCCCTCTCGGTAGCCGGTTGGGGGCTACGTGAGAGTGCCGCCGCGCTGGTATGGATGGGCGCCGGTCTCGATCCCGCCCAGGGCGTGGCCATTTCGCTGATCTACGGCGTCGTCGTCTTGGTCTCGAGCCTGCCGGGCGCCTGGCTTCTCTGCCACCGGCGTCGCCAGCATCGCGACCGTGATGCACCAGCAGGCGCCCCGCTGACGAGCAAGAGTGGAGGAGACTGCCATGCGCGATGACGCAGAGGGTACTTACAAAAGGGCTGCACGCGACAATCCGGCGTTAAAATCGGCCTCAGGAACGCAGCGCCAGATCGAACAGCGTGTCATCGCCCATCGCAAAGGTACGACACGCCGGACGCAGGGCGGCATCGAGGGTCTCGATTTCGGCCAGGCTCACCGCCGGGCGCCCCGAACCGATCAACAGCGGCGCCACGACCACATGCAAACGATCGAGCTGGCCATCCGCCAGGAAACGCGACACGGTCTGTCCGCCGCCCTCGATGAGCACGCGACGAAGCCCGCGTGCCGCCAGGGTGTCGAGCAGCGCCGAGGGCGTCAGATCGGCCGCGCCGTCGGGCACCAGCGATTCGACGTGCGCGCCCAGGGTATCGCGCGGCAATGGATGCCGGGTGATATGCAACGTCGGGGCATCGCCACGCTGGAATACAGCGCTGGCCGCGGGCACGCGGCCGTTGGGATCGAGAATCACGCGTACAGGGTTGCTCCCCGT
>NZ_JARANX010000184.1:0-905 GCF_029889785.1 Chromohalobacter sp. 48-RD10
TCGCTCAATACTGTCAGCAGTTGGATCCGCAAAGGCTGCCCCTTCGAGCAAAGGGGGCGCCAGGGTAAGCCTTGGCGTTTCAACACCCGCGATGTCTCCGAGTGGTTGCGCGAGCAGGCACGCCTTGAGGCGGCCGGCGACGCGCCGATGGATGAGTTTGAGCTCAAGCTGCGCAAGTTGGCGGCGGAGACCGCCCAAGCCGAGCTTGATCTGGCCACCGCGCGACAACAGGTGGCGCCCATCGATGAGTTCGAGCGAGCTCGCGCCCTGGAGAATGCCACCGTGCGCGCCAACGTGATGAACGTACCCAGTCGTGTGGTCAGTCAGCTGATCGGTGAAACCGACGAAGGCCGGTTCAAGGAAGTACTGCGGACCGAACTGATCCAGGCCCTGGAGTCGGCTGCCGAGGCTGACATCGAGCTCGAGGAAGAGGAGGAAGGTCGTGAAGAAGATTGATTGGAATAAAGCGAGTGAGCTTGGGCTTATTGAGCGCATAAATCGAGAAGTGCTTCACCCGCTTGGGCTGGCAATGGTTCGTGTGCCTGAGACGGGGGAGTCGCCGGGTCTTTTGATTTCTGACGACGGGGGGTGGCAATACTCGCCCGCCATGCCTGAAGGACCGATCTACTCGAAAGAGGAAGTCCTGAGACGACTGGCAGACGATGACGACGATTGAGCCAGCCGAGCAGTTCAGCAACACCAAAGGCGTGCTGCGTGCCCTGAAGCGCAGCGCTCGTCACCTGGTGCCGCCGGCACCGCTCAAGCCCAGCGAGTGGGCAGAGCAGAACGTCCGCATTCCAACGGGCAACGCCATTCCCGGGCCGATCCGCTTCGACAATGCCCCTTACCAGCGCGAACCGATGGACATGGCCGTTCATCCCGGCTGCTATCGTATCTCGTTGATG
>NZ_JARANX010000185.1:0-888 GCF_029889785.1 Chromohalobacter sp. 48-RD10
GAGCCTGCCCACCGTCCCCATTACGCCGGACATGGTGATTAGTGGCCGCATGAAGCTGGCCAAGCGTGGCAATGCGGGTAGCGTCGTCGCGCGGTGGCGTGATACGGACAACGCGACGACGCTTGAAATCACCGAAGGAGAGGGCGAACCGGTACAACGCCTGCAGACCATTCACCCCGACGAGGAAAGTGCCCGAGCCGCTGCCCGCGCCGAACTACGCCGAGGCCAGCGAGGCGAGCAGACCCTCGATCTCACCCTGCCCGGCAATACCGAACTGATGGCCGAAGGCCGGCTCTCGCTTTCAGGCTTTCGCGAGGGCGCCGACGGCGAATGGCTGATCACCTCGGTGTCGCACACCCTGAACGATGCCGGCTATCGCTCGCGAGTGAAGGGCGAGCTGCCGGGCGACTAGCGTTCCAGCGTCGCGCCGATCCCATTCACTGAGTTGGCCATCGAGCGCGTGAAGTTGCGCACGTGCTCTAGCTTGGCCTCGGCGTAGCGACACTTGATGCCCTGGGTCTCGCATAGCGAGGTCAGCGCCTTGAACTCTTCGCGTAGCCCTGCCACGTTGCGCACCGTCACCGCATCACCGCTGCGTTCGGCCTCGCCGAGTTGCTGGAAGAGCTGGCGCAGGCCGGAGTGATACATGGCGTCATCGCCGACCAGCTGCCCTTCACGCCATTCCTGCCAGGGGCGGATGAGCGGGTAGTCGATGACGATGGCGTTCTCGGCCTGCGGTGTATCGCGGCCCAGCCATTCCCCTTCCAACGCCAAGCGATGCACATACGCCACGGCCTCGGGCAGCTGATCGGTGCCCAGTTCGTCGATGTGCTCCACGCTGAAGCGCTGGTGAACCAGACGATACGCATCGTTGTGCATCAGGCTCTT
>NZ_JARANX010000186.1:0-885 GCF_029889785.1 Chromohalobacter sp. 48-RD10
TGTCGCTGCTGAGCGGCAAGGGGTATGCCATGGATACGCTATTGGGGGTCATGGCGCATTCGTCGCTGGCATTGGGTCTGGTGGCGGTGTCCTTCGTTTCCGGCGTACGCATCGATCTGATGGCCTACCTGTTCGGCGATATCCTGGCCGTCGGCAAGACCGATCTTGCCATCATCTGGGGAGGCGCGGCGCTGGTCATGGCGTTGATGGGATGGCGCTGGTCGCGCCTGCTGACCGCGACGCTCAATGCGGATCTGGCCCATGCCAGTGGTATCGACCCGCAACGCGAACAGCTCATTCTCACCTTGTCGCTGGCCATCGTGGTGGCCGTTGCCTTGAAGGTCGTCGGCGTATTGCTGATTGCTGCCTTGTTGATCATTCCCGCCGCGACGGCACGCACGTTCAGCCGCACGCCGGAGACCATGGTGGTGGCCGCGGCCTTGGTCGGCATGACGGCCGCCGTCGGCGGGCTACAGACGGCCTATTGGTTCGATACGCCGACGGGCCCCACCATCGTCAGTCTCGCGGCGGCCTTGTTTGCGCTGGCGGGCGTGATCGCGAATGCCCGACGCTTACTATGGCGGGCCATGGCCTCCCGCGCCGGGCGCAGAGACGCTTCAGGTCGAGCCTGACATATCAGGTTGGGCCGGAGACGACGAGCCCGTCTGTTGGACGGGTTCGGGGCATAGGGGCTGCCACGCGCTGCATCAGGAGGGCGCGGGTGTCCAGTTCCATTCTGCATGTGCCACTGCATCATGGGCATGCAGGCTTTCGGCGTGCACGATGCGTACCTGGAAACCCTGTACCTCGTCGCGCGCTTGCAGGGCATGCCGTACACGGCGCGCGGCATCCTCGCAGAACATCAAGTTCTGGCCATTGGCCAGG
>NZ_JARANX010000187.1:0-882 GCF_029889785.1 Chromohalobacter sp. 48-RD10
GCCACTGTCGAAATTGCCCCGCAATCCGATTTCACGACTCAAAGCCTTTTGGGGCTCGACGCTCGGATTAAAGCCACCCGCTTCGGAAGGATTGGCAAATTCAGAGAATGTGGGTGTTTCAAAAGAAGTGCTAATATTGGCATAGACCTGATGCGTCGGCAGATACCGGTAGCTCAAGCCGGCCGAACCACTCCATTCACGATAGTTTTTCTGCCCACTGTCATCGCCGTTGTCCGAGGTGATGAAATCATCATCAATATCCATTTTAACATGGTCGTAGCGCGCCCCTAGCGACAGCGTCAGCTTGTCGGTGAGATCCAGGTCACCCTGGGCAAAAATCCCCACAGAGGTCGCCTCCTGAGTCTCGTCGGCGGCTTCACCGCTGACTGTACCGTCCAACTCGACGTCACGTCGCCAGCGATCGTCCTCTTGACGCGCCATATCGACTCCGACCACATAACGCAGCGGCAGATCACCCAGCAGCAGATCCTGATGATACTCGGCACTGCCACCGTAATAGTCACGCTTGTAGCCAAGGAGACTGGCGCCGGGATAGGGCAATTGCTGTTCAAAGTCACGCTGCAGATAGAAGCCTTTGACGTACAGCTCACCCGGTCCAGCAGACAAATCTTCGTACTGCAGGCCCAGCACTTGCTGGTCGACGTTCTGTCCGGCATCCAAAGCAAGCGAGTTTGGAGCGGCCCCTTGGCGATCTTCATCCACTTCCGATTCTTTCAGGCCGCCCGGGTCTTCGGAACGCGGGTTGTCCAGCAAGTTGACGATGGCCGTCAGCGCGCGGTCGTTGCCCAGCTCGCGACGCACCTTGGCGTTGAGGTGATACTTCTCAACCTGGCTCTGATCGCGATAACCGTCGAAATTAAG
>NZ_JARANX010000188.1:0-877 GCF_029889785.1 Chromohalobacter sp. 48-RD10
CAGTTAATCGTATTTCCCAGATCGGCTTTTACTCGCTTGGCCTAGAGTATGATTCTAATTTAGTAGATAAAGCCAGACTGAGCGCTCATAAAAATGCAAGATTCGAAGTTGCGGAAGTTAGTCCACAGTACATCCAAAAAATGGAGCACCACGATGCAATCTTATTGTTAAGCGTCATGCACCGCATATGGGCATTAAATGGTAAAGAATATGCAGAATCTTGCTTGACTGAGCTCTCTAAAAAAACTGAAAACATCTATTTTGAGGGTTCTGTTGGATTGCAAAGATATCAAGGTGAAAGAAAAGAACTCCCTTCATTCGAAAATAATGCAATTGAAAAGGCTGTTGAGTGGCATCGTAAGTGGCTCAAAAAACATTTAACCAATGGTACGTGGGATGTAGAATATCTTGGTGTGGTTCCACATACCTCGAGCGAACCATACCGCATTCTCTTTTCTGCCAAGAAATTAAAAAATAAAGAACCTTCAACGTTTTCTCTTATCGATTTTTCGCCTATAGATGTGAGAGGCCGGATGATAGAAAAAGTCAATGCAAACCCTTCCTCTCTATTAGAAAGTTTTGTTTTTCATATAGGCCTACATCGGACAGGAACAACCACTTTGCAAGAAGATTTTTTTTCCCCGATTCCCTAATTATGTTGGTAGATGTAAAAAACAACATGGCGGATGGGGATATGATCTTGTTTCTAAAAAATTACTATCTTCTGTAAGCAGTGAAATGCCTGAAGACTTACAGGATTTTGTTAGCTGTGCAGAAAAAAAGCAAACTCTATAAACTCAAAGTCTCTCATTTTTAGCAACGAAGCTCTTGTGAAACCATCTGGGGTTAGTGTTGCACCCTTTTCTTACAACAGCAC
>NZ_JARANX010000189.1:0-862 GCF_029889785.1 Chromohalobacter sp. 48-RD10
ATGATGCGAGGCCATGTCCGCCTCGGTGAGCGGACTGGCGTCACCCTTTTCTTCGATGGCGAAGTCGCGGCGGTAGATCGCCATGACTTCTTGCCCGGCGACGTGAACGCCCTCGATGAGGCGATTGCGCATGGAATCGGTAATAAAATCGGTCATGTTGATTCGGGTATCCGGAATATCGGGTTGAGACGGTTGCAGGTCGGTACGGTTACTGAGCAGCTCAGCTAGAAGCCCGCTTCTTTCTGTTGACGGATGGCCAACACCACTACAGTGTCAGCGTCGATACGGTACCGGGCGATATAGCCGCTATCACCGAAGTCAATCAGCCAATCCCGGTATACTTCTGACAGGTCGTCGATTGGGCGTCCGATATGGGGATGTTCTCCGAGTGCCTGGACGCCTTGGAGGATAGCCTGGGCAGCTCGCGCGGCTACTGCGGGATTCTTCGGTTGCAAGAATCCACGCAGCCGCTCTAGGTCGTTGATCGCTGCCGAGGCGAAGATCACTCGTGGCATGTTGGAGCGGGCTCCTCATGATCCGTTCCCCAGCTATTCAGCCACTTCTCTACTTCGTCTGCAGTCGCGTGCAGACCCGTCGCCTGGTAGTCCTCCCAAGCCCGGAGCGCATCCTGCTTGAAGGCTTCCCGGTTTTCCTCACGCGCGACATACTGCTCGATGGCTTCACGCATGAGCCAGTGCGAGGAGCGTCGGCGCGCATCGGCCAAGTGCTGCACCCTTCCTTTCAGGTCATCGTCGAGCTTGATGGATGTCGGGGTCGCCATATCATCCTCCCTGGTTAAAGCTCGTAGTAAGAGGTAGTACCTTTAAATACTATAGACCGCTTCGGCCTGGCTGTCGATGAA
>NZ_JARANX010000019.1:0-34315 GCF_029889785.1 Chromohalobacter sp. 48-RD10
CCCGAGGCCTTTCGAGATGCGGCGCATTCTACCGAAATCGGCGTTACTGTCAAGCGAGAAAGCCACCCGAAGGCTTGAATTTCTCAAGCAAGTCAGCCACTTGCGCCACCCTTTCACCGCCGGCCACGAACCCCGTCGCCGGCAGCGGATGCGTACTTTACGGATCCGCCGACGCGAACGCAAGGGGATGATTTAAAAATAGTTTACGTTCGATTGGCGACGCCTAAACGTCGCCGCCATTCGTCTTATCCACACCCCAAACAGAGCCGCGCATAGAAGAGGATGTGGATAATGCAGGGCCATGCCGTGGCAGGCGCTAAGGGTATGAACGAAACGAACTCAGCGCATTTTGCGCATGAGTGCGAGCAGAGGCCCCGACATCACATAGCAGCCGAACAGGGTCAACAACATGAGCGAAGGCTCGAGTGAAATCACCACGAACGCGAGTACAATCGCCAGCAGCACGACGAAAGGGACGGGGCCCTTGAAATCGATTTCCTTGAAGCTGTGATAACGGATATTGCTGACCATCAGCACCCCTGCCGCCGCGACAACGAACGCGATGAACAGCTTGAAACCCAGAGCATCGGCGTCGAACTTATGCAATGTCCATACGCAGCCGGCAACGAGCGCGGCGGCGGAAGGACTCGGCAAGCCAACGAACCACTTCTTGTCGGTACTACCGATTTGCACATTGAAGCGAGCCAGACGCAAGGCCGCACCGGAGGCGAAGATAAAGGCAGCGATCCAGCCTATCTTGCCGACATCCTGCAAAATCCAGGAGAATGCCACCAATGCGGGCGCCACTCCGAACGAGACCATGTCGGCCAGGCTGTCGAACTCGGCACCGAAGGCGCTTTGCGTGTTCGTCATCCGTGCCACGCGCCCGTCGAGGCCATCGAGCACCATGGAGACGAAAATCGCGATGGCGGCGCCGGAGAAGTTACCGTTCATCGCCGCAATCATCGAGAAGAAGCCGGAAAACAGCGCTGACAGCGTGAACAAGTTGGGTAGCAGGTAAATACCTCGACGGCGCACGCGCTTCCCGTTTTCGATGGTCTCCTCAATGATTTCGTCTTCGTCCTGAAACACCGAATTATCCTCCGAGACATTCTCGGTGTCGGTGTTTCTGGGCGATTCTGGCGTGCCCGATTCTTGCGTCATAAAAGTCTTCCGTTGCCATGGGACGGCCCTTGATGGGCTATTCCGACATTCTACACATTGCAATCCTAGTCGACAGTCGGCCTCCTTGACGACCCAAAACGTAAACGGGCGCGACCAATTGGCCGCGCCCGCTCGCTACCGACTTGCAGACAGCGCTTAGTTCTTGCTCTTGTCGACCAGTTGGTTGGCCGCGATCCAGGGCATCATGCCACGCAGCTTCGCACCCACCTGCTCTACCGGATGCTCGGCATTAAGGCGGCGACGCGCATGCATCGACGGATAGTTACTGTTGCCTTCGTTGATGAACATTTTGGCGTATTCGCCGGTCTGGATGTCTTTCAGAGCATTGCGCATCGCTTCCCGCGACTGCTCGTTGACGATCTTGGGACCAGTGACGTACTCGCCATACTCCGCGTTGTTGGAGATGGAGTAGTTCATGTTGGCGATACCGCCTTCGTACATCAGGTCGACAATCAGCTTGAGCTCGTGCAGACACTCGAAGTAAGCCATCTCGGGAGCGTAACCAGCCTCGGTCAGCGTCTCGAAGCCGGCCTTGACCAGCTCCACGGTACCGCCGCACAACACCGCCTGCTCACCGAACAGGTCGGTCTCGGTTTCATCCTTGAAGGAGGTTTCGATGATGCCGCTGCGGCCACCGCCGATACCGGCTGCGTAGGACAGCGCCAACTCTTTGGCCTGGCCGGTGGCATCCTGCTGGATGGCAACCAGGTCGGGTACGCCGGCGCCGCGCACGAACTCGGAGCGCACCGTGTGACCCGGCGCTTTCGGCGCGATCATGATGATGTCCAGGTCCTGACGCGGCGTCACCTGATTGTAATGAATATTGAAGCCATGCGCGAAGGCCAGCGTCGCGCCATCCTTCAAGTTAGGCGCGATATCCTGCTCATAGATGGCCTTCTGGTTCTCGTCGGGCGCCAGCAGCATCACCACGTCGGCCGTCTTGCAGGCCTCGGGCACGGAGGCCACCTTGAAGCCCGCCGACTCAGCCTTGGCCACGGAGGAGGAACCCGGACGCAGCGCCACGGTGACCTCGACGCCGGATTCCTTGAGATTATGCGCATGGGCATGACCCTGGGAACCATAACCCACGATGGTGACGTTCTTCGCCTGGATCAGCGAGAGGTCGCAATCTTTGTCGTAATAAACACGCATGTCGTACTCCAGATATCGAAGAAGAAACGTATAAAGTGTCAGCGTTGATGGCTTTCCGCCATGAGCGTCGTCTGTCGCGACGCTTTGATGTCACCTTACGCCAGCTCGCAGCGTTGCGTAAAACGCTATATTTGCAATACCGTATGCCGAAAAATGAAATGATAGCGCCATGGATACACGTCCCTACCAGCAGTTCCTCAGCCTGGCCGATACCCTGCACTTTGGCCGCTCCAGTGAGTTATGTCACGTCAGCCCCTCGACGCTGAGCCGTACGATCCGCCAACTCGAGACACAGCTCGGCGTCACCTTGTTCGAGCGCGACAACCGCAGTGTCCGACTGACGCATGAAGGTCGCCTATTCCAGCGTTATGCACGCGATGCCCTGGAGCAATGGGACTTGTTTCGTCACTCGCTGATGGCGGAAAGCCGAGAACTGACCGGCGAAATCAGCATCTACTGCTCGGTGACCGCTAGCTATAGCTTTCTCTACGAGCTGCTCAGCGAGTTTCGCCAGCGTCATCCGCGCATCGAATTGAAGTTGCATACCGGCGACCCGGCCAGCGCGGTTTCACGCGTCCTAAGCGGCGAAGAAGACATGTCGATCACCGCGCGCCCCGAAACTCTGCCCGCACAGCTAGCCTTCAAGCCAATCGCCACGTCGCCGCTGCTGTTCATCGCGCCACGCACCATGCCGGAATGGCTGGCCGACCTAACCGCCACGACGGACGCCGCCAGTTGGGGTAGCATTCCCATGATCCTCTCGGAGTCAGGACTCGCCCGCGAGAGAGCGGACGCATGGTTCCGCCAGATGGGCATCAAGCCGCGCATCTATGCCCAGGTCGCGGGCAACGAAGCCATCGTCAGCATGGTCGGGCTGGGCTTCGGGGTCGGCGTGGTGCCACAGATCGTGGTCGACAACAGCCCATTGGCTGAGCGCATTCAGGCCCTCGAGGTCGAGCCCGCACTGACGCCTTACGAGGTCGGGCTCTGCGTCACCGAGAAGAAATTACGCAATCCGCTGGTCAAGGCTCTATGGTCGCAGATCCGCTAGTCTTGACCTCTTAAAGCAAAAAGGCCGCTCGTGAGAGCGGCCTTTAATGACACGGTAGGCAGGCACATGGCTCAGAGGCTGAGAATCTTGTCACCTCGCGAGATGCCCGATACCCCGGTACGCGCCACCTCGAGAATACCGATCGGCGCCATGGCGTGGACGAAGGCATCCAGCTTGCTGGCATCACCGGTGATCTGCACCGTGTAGACACTCGGCGTGACGTCGACGATCTGCGCGCGGAAAATATCCACCGTACGCTTGACCTCGTCGCGGCTCGCGCCAAGGGCCTTTACCTTGACCAGCATCAGTTCACGCTCGATGTGATTGCCCTCGGTCAGGTCGACCAGCTTGACCACATCGATGAGCTTATTGAGATGCTTGGTGATTTGCTCGATGACGCGGTCGTCACCCTCCGTGGTCACGGTCAGGCGCGACAGGCTCGGGTCCTCGGTAGGCGCCACGTTGAGCGTTTCGATATTGAAGTTGCGCTGGGAGAACAACCCCACCACGCGGGACAGGGCGCCGGGTTCGTTTTCCAGCAGGATCGAGATGATGTGGCGCATCAGGTCCGCTCCGTCTTCGAAAGCAGCATGTCACGCATGGCACCCAGGGGCACCTGCATCGGATAGACGTGTTCCCGAGGGTCGACGTCGATATCGAGGAACACCAGTTCGTCGTTGTCGGCGAACGTGCGCTCCAGCGCCGCATCGAGCTCGTCGTGGTGTTCCACCTTGAGCGCCGTGAAGCCGTAGGCCTCGATCAACTTCTGAAAGTCCGGCAGCGACTCCACGTACGAGTGCGCATGGCGCGACTTGTAGTTGAGATCCTGCCACTGACGCACCATACCCAGCGTTTCGTTGTTGAGGTTGATGATCTTCACCCCGGTGCCGAACTGCTTACAAGTCGACAATTCCTGCATCATCATCTGAAAGCTGCCCTCCCCGGTGAAGCAGACCACGACGTCATCGGGGAAGTTCTGCTTGATGCCCATCGCCGCCGGGAAACCGAAGCCCATGGTGCCCAGTCCCCCGGAGGTAATCCAACGATTGGGCTTGTCGAACTTGTAGTACTGCGCCGCGAACATCTGGTGCTGACCGACATCGGTGGTCACGAAAGCCTCGCCGCGTGTGATGTGATACACCGCCTCGATGACTTCCTGCGGCTTGAGCCGCTCGCCCGGCTGAGAAGCCTCGTAAAGCTTGCCTTCGCGTTCGGCGCGCCAATCATCGATGGTCGTCCACCATTCCGGCAAAGCCTCGGCGTTAGCCATTTCCCGGCCTTGCAACAGGCTGATCATTTCATTGATGACGCTATCCGCCGGCCCCACGATCGGCACATCGGCGCGTACTGTCTTGGAGATCGAGCTGGGGTCGATATCCACATGCACGATCTTGGCCGTGGGACAGAACTTCGAGGTATTATTGGTCACGCGGTCATCGAAGCGCGCCCCGATGGCGATGATCAGGTCGGCATGGTGCATGGCCATGTTGGACTCGTAGCTGCCGTGCATGCCCAGCCAGCCCAGCGACTGCGCATCGGTCTGCGGATAGGAGCCGATGCCCATCAACGTGGTAGTGATGGGGAAGCCCAAGCGCTTAACCAACGCTGTCAGGTTTTCGCTCGCACCACTGGTGACGATACCGCCACCGGTATAGAACACCGGCCGCCGCGCCTTGAGCATCATGTCCACGGCTTTCTTGATCTGGCCACTATGGCCCCGCGTGACCGGGTTATAGGAGCGGATCTTGACCTTCTTCGGATAGACGTACTCATAACGCTCGGTAGGCGCCGTCATATCCTTGGGGATATCCACGACTACTGGCCCGGGACGACCAGTTGCGGAGAGATAGTAAGCCTTCTTGAGCACCTCGGGGATCTCCGAAGGATGCTTGATGGCAAAGCTGTGCTTCACGATAGGGCGCGTCACGCCGACGATGTCGGTTTCCTGAAAGGCATCTTCACCGATCAGATGGCTGACCACCTGGCCACATAGCACCACCATCGGGATCGAATCCATGTAGGCGGTGGCGATACCGGTCACGGCATTGGTCGCGCCGGGGCCGGAAGTGACCAGCACCGTGCCCGGCTTGCCCGAGGCACGGGCATAGCCATCGGCGGCGTGGGTAGCAGCTTGTTCATGACGAACAAGGATGTGTTTGACCTTGTCCTGGCGGAACAGCGCATCATAGATATGCAACGCTGCGCCGCCAGGGTAACCGTATATACGTTCGACGCCCTCATCCTGCAGGAAGCGGGCGATCATATCGGCGCCGGAAAGCAATTCCACTGATAGTTCTCCCCTGGAAATAACGAGTGCCATTTCACTGCCACGTTACGGACAGCGAAGTGTCGATGCGGCGGTACGCCGCTGCCGGCTGCGCCGGCACCTGATGCCATGATCCTGGCTCTGGGCCCGGGGTGAGGACCCGCACTCATAGAAACCGCCGAGACCGGCTGGCCCGAGCGATTCCTGGCACGGCAGATCGCCGTGTCGGGGTTGGCGGGAACAGGCGTTTGGCCCATACCCTTGATCTCCTTCGACAGGCGGGTAGAGGCATTTTTCAACCTACCCTTCACGCAGCGGCCGGGGATCACCCGTCAATGGCTGCGCCCGCAATCAGGAACCACCTAGATTCCATCAGCACCCCCCAGCTGTCAACCTTCACCGTCCCTATGTAGCCAGCAGCCCTGCACAGCCACCTATCAAGACGCCAAAATTCGACTAAAGTCGATAATAAAAACAGCGTTGCACCCGGCATAAAAAAACCCGCGACGCAGCACGTCGCGGGCGGGAAGAAGGTCAGGACGCGACCGTACATCGAGAGCGTCGAGCGGACCGGAGCTGCGAGCCGTTCGCGTCGTTACTTGGCAAAGACGAGATGCCCGTCTTCCGAGGTGACGCGGATGGTGTCTCCCGCCGCGAAACGCCCGGCGAGCAACTCCTGTGCCAGCGGATTCTCGATCCGGCTCTGGATAGCGCGTTTAAGCGGTCGCGCGCCGAACACCGGATCGAAGCCGACCACCGCCAACTGCGCCAGGACGTCGTCGCTGACTTCGAGACGAATCTCGCGTTCGACCAGACGCGCCTGGAGACGCTCGAGCTGGATGGCCGCGATGGACTGGATCTGCTCCTGCCCCAAGGCGTGAAACACTACCACTTCGTCGATGCGGTTGATCAGTTCCGGGCGGAAATGATCGCCCACCACCTCCTTCACGGCATCGCGCATCACAGCGTAATCGGCGTCATCGCCGCCCATGCGCTGAATGATGTCCGAGCCCATGTTAGAGGTCATCACGATCACCGTATTGCGGAAGTCCACCGTGCGCCCCTGGCCATCGGTCAGCCGTCCATCTTCGAGCACCTGCAGCAGGATGTTGAAGACATCCGGATGCGCTTTCTCGACCTCGTCGAGCAGCAGCACGGAATAGGGCTTGCGGCGCACCGCCTCGGTCAGATAACCGCCTTCCTCATAGCCGACATAACCCGGCGGCGCCCCGATCAGCCGCGCCACGGAATGCTTCTCCATGAACTCGGACATGTCGATGCGCACCATGGCCTCCTCGGTGTCGAAGAGGAAGTTGGCCAGCGACTTGCACAACTCGGTCTTGCCGACGCCGGTAGGCCCCAGGAACAGGAACGACCCGTTGGGACGATGTGGATCGGCGAGTCCCGCCCGGGAACGACGCACAGCGTTGGCCACTGCGGTCACCGCCTCATCCTGACCGATGACACGTTCGTGCAGCGCCTCTTCCATGCGCAGCAACTTGTCGCGCTCGCCCTCGAGCATCTTGGACACCGGGATCCCCGTCCAGCGCGAGACAACCTCGGCGATCTCTTCCTCAGTAACGTTGGAGCGCAACAACTGGTGCTTGGCGGTATCCGCCTCATGCTCACTAGCCTCGTCGATCTGCTGCTCGAGCTGGGGGATCACCCCATACTGCAACTCGGACATGCGCCCCAGATCGCCCTGGCGCCGTGCCGCCTCGAGATCGATGCGTGCTTGCTCGAGCTCCGCCTTGAACTGTGCCGCGCCCTGAATGCTGGCCTTCTCGGCCTTCCAGACTTCTTCGAGATCGGCATATTCGCGGCTCAGTTCGTCGATCTGCGCCTCCAGAGAATCAAGTCGCTTGCGGGTCGCTTCGTCGGTTTCTTTCTTGAGCGCTTCGCGCTCCATCTTGAGCTGGATCAGCCGACGGTCGAGGCGGTCCATTTCCTCGGGCATGGAGTCGAGTTCCATGCGGATCCGAGACGCCGCCTCGTCAATCAGGTCGATAGCCTTGTCGGGCAGTTTCCGATCGGTGATATAGCGCGTCGAGAGTTTGGCCGCAGCAATGATAGCGCCATCGGTGATATCGACACCGTGATGCACCTCATAGCGCTCCTTGAGGCCACGCAGGATCGCCACGGTATCTTCCTCATTGGGCTCATCCACCAGCACCTTCTGGAAGCGCCGCTCGAGCGCCGCGTCCTTCTCGATGTGCTGACGATACTCGTCCAATGTGGTCGCCCCAACGCAATGCAATTCGCCGCGCGCCAGTGCCGGCTTGAGCATGTTGCCAGCGTCCATCGCGCCCTCTGCCTTGCCGGCGCCGACCATGGTGTGCAACTCGTCGACGAACAGGATGACGCGGCCTTCTTCCTTAGCCAGCTCCGCGAGCACGGCCTTGAGGCGTTCTTCGAACTCGCCGCGATACTTGGCGCCGGCCAGCAACGCGCCCATGTCCAATGACAGCACGCGCTTGTCCTTCAGCCCCTCCGGCACCTCACCGTTGACGATACGGCTTGCCAGGCCCTCGACGATGGCGGTCTTGCCCACGCCGGGATCGCCAATCAACACGGGGTTGTTCTTGGTACGCCGCTGCAGCACCTGAATGGTACGGCGAATCTCGTCGTCGCGGCCGATCACCGGGTCAAGCTTGCCCTCCACGGCACGCTGGGTCAGGTCCATGGTGTACTTATCCAGCGCCTCGCGGCTTTCCTCGGCCGAGGCGTCATCCACCTTGTGACCGCCGCGCAAGCTATCGATGGCGCTGCGTACGGACTGCACGTCGAGACCGGCCTGCTGGAGTACCTTGCTAACGGTACTTTTCATTTCCAGCGCCGCCAGCACGACCAACTCGCTGGCGATATATTGATCGCCGCGCTGCTGGGCTTCGCGGTCGGCGAGATTGAAAAGCTGCGACAGCGCCGCAGAAAGCTGAACATTGCCGTCGAACTGGCCAATGCGCGGCAAGTCATCGAGGTACTGGGAAAGCCCGTTACGCAGGCGAGAGACATCGCCACCGGCCTTCTGAACCAGGCCTTTGATGCCGTTTTCCTGCGCCTCGACGAGCGCCATCAGGACATGGCCGGGATCGAGTTGGTTATGACTGCGCCCTACCGCCAGGGACTGCGCCTCACCCAGGGCATTTTGCAACTTGCTGGTCATTCGATCGATTTGCATCGAACCCTCCTTCAACGCGGCACGCCGACGCGCACCGCTGATGTCGTCTAATGTTGACATCATCAATGGAGGTATGCTCAAGGCGTTTCAAGGCAGAACGTGCAAAAATCGTTCCTACGCGCGATAACGCCGGGCTCGAACGCGACACGCCATTCAGCGCAACCAGATCACGCTGGCCATGCGCCCGGTGTGGCCGTCGTCACGACGGTGGGAATAGAAACGCGGCTCGCAGGCGGTGCAGAAGTGCCCGCCGCCGATATGGCCGATACCCAACCGCTCGAGACGCAACCGCGCCAGGCGATAAATATCTGCCATATAGTGCCCGAGGCGGTAGGGGCTTGGCTCGAAGGCGCTTTCCGACTCGGGCTGCAAGGCTACGAACGTTTCGAACACTTCAGGGCCAACCTCGAACTGCGCCTTGGAAATCGCCGGCCCCAGCCACGCCATGAGCTCGTCCGGCGACTGCCCCAGCGCCGCCACGCTAGCCTCCAGCACGCCGCCCGCCAGACTTCGCCAGCCAGCATGTGCCACGCCCACACGCGTGCCATGGCGATCACAGAAGAACACCGGCAGACAATCGGCGGTCAGAACGGCACAGGCGTATCCCATATCGAAAGCCACCGAGGCATCCGCCTGCGGTGGCTGCTGGGCAAACTCTGCACGATACGCCTGCTGGACGGCGGCACCATGCACCTGGTTCAGCCATAACAAGGGACGTGCGTCGTCGAGCTCGGCGCTCAACAGGCGGCGGCAGCGATCGACCGACGCGGGATCATCACCTACATGATGCGCCATATTGAAAGACGCGAAGGCGCCCTGGCTGGGGCCGCTCTCGCGCGTGGTAACGAAGGCGCCGACCGTGCTCGGCGCCGGCCAGTCGGGCAAAATCAAGGTGGGGCGTTCGTTCATGAGGGACTCACTTGGCGTGCGTGTCGGCTGCGTCGCGCAGAAAATCCAGCAGCATCAGCATATCTTCCGGCAACGCCGCGCGAAACTCCACCGCCTCTCCGGTACCGGGATGCACGAAGGCCAGTTTGCGTGCGTGCAAGGCCTGGCGGGGGAAATGCCGCAGTACATCCTTCAGTGCCTCGCTGGCCCCCGCAGGCATCTTGAGACGCCCGGCATAGGTCGGGTCGCCAATCAGCGGAAAGCGCCGATGGGCCATATGCACGCGAATCTGGTGGGTACGCCCGGTTTCGAGTTGACAGCGGACATGCGTATGGGAAGGAAAGCGCTCCACTACACGGTAGTGTGTCACAGCCGGCTTGCCCGAGGGCGTGACGGCCTGGCGTTTGCGATCCTTGGGATGCCGCCCAATTGGCTCATCGACACTGCCCCCTGCGGTCATCCTGCCGGTCACCACGGCATCGTATTCGCGCGACACCGTGCGCGCCTGCAGTTGCTCGACCAATGAGGCATGCGCCGATAACGTCTTGGCCACCACCATCAGCCCGGTAGTGTCTTTGTCGAGTCGGTGCACGATGCCCGCCCGGGGCAGTTGCATCTGTCCCGGCGCATGATGCAGCAACGCATTGAGCAGGGTACCGTCAGGATTGCCGGCGGCGGGATGCACGACCAGCCCCGCCGGCTTGTCGATCACGATGACGTCGTCGTCTTCATGGACGATATCGAGCTGCATGGCCTGCGGCGCGAAGCGCGTGTCTTCCTCGAGCGTGGCCTCGAGCGTCAGTTGCTCGCCGCCGCGTAACTTGTCCTTGGGGCGCGCGGACGCGCCGTCGCAGGTCAGCGCCCCCGACTTGATCCACGCCTTGAGGCGCTCGCGGGAGAAGTCCGCGAACAGCGTCGAGGCGGCTTGGTCCAGGCGCTGGCCAGCCATCGTTTCGGGGACGCGTTCTTCTCGCTGCACGGTATCTGCCATGGCAATGCTCGGTTCCATTTCGCCACCGGGGGCGTTTGCTTTATAGTGACTCCGAACTGGCGGATTCTAGCACGGCCGCCCCGTATTGGTTGAACGAGGATGACGATGCGATTCCCTTCACTTGGCACGTTCGGTGCGTTGCTGCTTAGTAGCGCACTGCTCACCGGTTGCGCCAGCAACGAG
This sequence comes from Chromohalobacter sp. 48-RD10, assembly GCF_029889785.1. Lineage (NCBI taxonomy): Bacteria > Pseudomonadati > Pseudomonadota > Gammaproteobacteria > Oceanospirillales > Halomonadaceae > Chromohalobacter > Chromohalobacter sp. 48-RD10. Next base: position 10,895 of record NZ_JARANX010000019.1, read on the forward strand.
CCGGCACCGGATCTGCAAGAGCAAGATCTTTACCAGCAAGCTCAAAAATCACTGGATGCCGGGCGTTACAGCACCGCCGTGACACGCCTCGAGGCGCTGGATACCCGTTTCCCCTTCGGTCGTTACGCCGAGCAGGCCCAGCTGGAGCTGATCTACGCGTACTATCAGACCGAGGACTGGGAGCAAGCGCGCGCCGCCGCCAGCCGCTTCATTCGTCTGCACCCCGATCACGAGCAGGTCGACTACGCGTATTACATGCGCGGTCTCGCGGCTTACCAATCCGGGCGTTTCAGCCTCGAGGGGCTCGAGCTGATCGATATCTCCAAGCGTGATCTTGGCGCTACCCGTGACGCCAATGTCGACTTCGGCGAGTTGGTGCGTCGTTTCCCGGAAAGCCCTTACGCGGCCGACGCGCGTCAGCGCATCGTCTATCTGCGCAACGTGCTCTCGCGTCATGAACTGCAAGTCGCCGACTTCTATCTTCGCAAGGGCGCCTACCTGGCGGCGATCAATCGCGGCAAATGGGTGCTTGAGCATTACCCGCAGACACCCGCCACGCGCGACGCCCTGGCGGTAATCGTCGAAGGCTACATGGGGCTGAACATGCCCGAGCGGGCACGCGATGCCTTGCAAACGCTCATCGAAAACGACCCCGACAATCCGCGACTCGATGGCAAGACTTTCGAACCCGAGCATGTCGACGCCAAGCCGCTGACGCTAAACGAGTGACGATCGGCTTCGAGCTTCGAGCTTCGAGCTTCGAGCTTCGAGCTTCGAGCAATAAGATTAGCCCTTCATGAAAGAAACATCTCCGCAGGATATTTCCAGCGGAGATGTCTTGCTTTTCGGAGCTCGCGGCCCGTCACCCGGAACCGGTTTTATTCCCCCGGCTGCCAGCCGTTGACGATGGGATAGCGGCGATCGCGCCCAAAACCGCGGGCCGTCACTCGGACCCCCACCGGTGCCTGACGCCGCTTGTATTCGCTGCGGTCGACCAGCTTCACGACCCGATAGACATCCTCGCTGGCGAAGCCGGCATCGATGATCGCCTCGGCGCTCATATCGCCTTCAATGTAACGCTCGAGGATGGCGTCCAGTTCATCATAGCCGGGCAGCGAGTCGCTGTCCGCTTGATCCGGCGCCAGCTCAGCAGAAGGTGGGCGCGTGATGACACGCTCGGGAATGGCAGGCTCCTGCGCATTGCGCCACTTGGCAAGGCGATACACCCAGGTCTTGTAGACGTCCTTGAGCGCGTTATAGCCCCCCACCATATCGCCATACAGCGTGGCATAGCCCACCGCCATCTCGCTCTTGTTGCCGGTGCTCAGCACCATCAAGCCTTTCTTGTTGGAAAGCGCCATCAACAGGACACCCCGGCAACGCGACTGCAGGTTCTCCTCGGTGGTATCGTGCCCAGCCCCGGCGAAGCTCTCTTCAAGCGTCGAGGTGAAAGCCTCCACCATCGGCGCGATGGGCATGACCTCGTAATGCACACCCAGCAAATCGGCCTGCGCGGCCGCATCCGCCTTGGAGATATCCGCCGTGTAGTGATAGGGCATCATCACGGCTTGCACGCGCTCCGGCCCCAAGGCATCGACCGCAATAGCCAATGACAGGGCCGAGTCGATCCCTCCGGAAAGTCCCAACACTACACCCTGGAAGCCGCTCTTGTTGACGTAGTCGCGAAGACCGGTCACCAGTGCGCAATAGAGGCTTTCTTCCGAGACCAGCAGCGGTTCGCATTCGCCGGTCTCCGGCGCCCATGCGCCCTGTGCGTCGGTAAAACGCACCGGCATCAGGCCGACTTCCCAGAATGGCGCACGTACTGCGACCTCACCCTGGGCATCGAGCACCAGCGAGCCACCATCGAAGACCAGCTCATCCTGGCCACCGATCTGGTTGAGGTAGACCAGCGGCCGCGCAGTCGTCTGAGCACGCCGGACGAATAATTGTTCGCGCTCGAGCGGCTTGTCGCGGTGATAGGGCGAGGCGTTGAGCGTGATAAGGATATCGGCGCCGGCCTCGACGCTCTGCGTCACCGGCGCGCCGTCCCATAGATCCTCGCACACGAGGATCCCCAGTTTGGCGCCGCCATGCTCGATGACCAGCGGCGAGTGCCCCGGGGCGAAATAACGCTGCTCGTCGAAAACCTGATAGTTGGGCAGCGCCTGCTTGGCGTATTCACCGAGCCATTCGCCGTTGTACAGCACGCCTGCAAGGTTATGCAGCTGACCATCGCGCCTGCCTGGATAGCCGATGACGACCATCACGTCCCGCGATATCTTGCGCGCCATCGTCGCACGCGCCTCTTCCAGGCGCGTTTCCATCGACTCGCGCAGCAACAAGTCTTCCGGTGGATAGCCGGTCAGAAACAGTTCAGGGAAGACCACCACATCGGCGCGATGTTCGATGCGCGCTTCACGCACGGCTTCGATGGCCTGCGCGGTATTGCCGGGGATATCGCCCACCAGCGGATCGAGCTGGGCCATCACCAGAGTCAGGTCTTGCATGAGCGGAAAGCGCCTCTCTCATTGCGATTGGCTGTGGAAACGGCCGTCGAGACGGCCTCATGGTTATATTGTCACGCAACGCCTGCTCGCTGGCAAAACGCCGTGTCGTCAGATGCCGCCTAGCCGATAAGGGGCGGGATCGACCACCGGCGTGCGTTGCAGCAGTTGATCGACCAGCAGACGCGTCGACGCCGGCGCCAGTACCAGGCCATTGCGATAATGGCCAGCGTTGATCCATAGCCCCTCGATGTCCGGCACCGCACCAATATATGGCACGCCGTCCGGCGAACCGGGGCGCAAGCCGGCCCAGTGATGCTCCACCGGGCATTCGGCCAGCGCCGGCACGATCGAAAGCGCGCTATCGTAAAGCGAGCCCTTGGCCGCCTCGGTGGTGCGCTGATCGAATCCCACTTCTTCCAGCGTAGAGCCGGCGACGATGCGCCCGTCGCCGCGCGGAATCACGTAACGGCCATCTTTCAGCACTACGCGCTCGGCCACCCCGGGCGGCGCCTGGAACAAGATCATCTGCCCACGCACCGGACGCACCGGCAGTGTCACACCGATACCTTCCAGCAACTGGCCGGCCCAGGCGCCGCCGCACACCACTACGCGCTCGGCTACCTCGCGGCCCTTTGATGTTCGTACGCCGCGAAGGCGGCCATCCGCCACCTCCAGAGCTTCGACCTCGACATGCTCGCGCAGGGTGACGTTAGGCATTGCCTGCAGGCGGGCTCGCAGCGCCTTGCACAAGCGCGGATTACGAATGCTGCCCAGGGTCGGCATCCACAGTGCCGAGTCGAAACCGGATGCGGCATTGGGCTCCTTGGCGTAAATCGTCTCCGCCCCGACCCGCTCTAGGGGCTTGCCAACCTCGCGTGCCCACGCGAGCGCCTGGGGTTCATCATCGACACGCAGGTACAGAAGCCCGCGCTGGCGGTATTCGGGATCGATACCCGTTTCTTCGAGCAGGCGCAGCGATAGTTCAGGATAGGCACCTTCAGAATAGCGCGACAAGGCGGAAATCGGTGCGCTATAGCGCCAGGGATACAACGGGGAGACGATGCCGCCGCCGGCCCAGGAGGCCTCACGGCCGCATTCGCCGCGCTCGAGTAGGGTGACGCGACCACCGGCGTCGGCGAGTTGCAGGGCCGTCATCATGCCGATGACGCCGCCCCCAACGATCAAGAAATCACTCACGCGGGCACTCATTTCATCACTGCGAAACCCGCAATCTACCATGTGCCGGGTGCGCAAGGCAGCGGCAGAGACAACATGCTTATTGCCAGCAGTCCTCCGGCTCCCGCTTGCCAGTCTCATCCAGCGTCAGCACTCCACAACGGTCCTCGCTTTGGCTGCCCGTGGGTTTCGCCTTGAGCGTAAATTCGTTGGCCGAGCGTCCACCCTCCATGAAGCCAAACTCGTAAGCCCCCTCATCAGGTTTCGTAATCGAGTCGGGCAACGGTTTTCCGTTGTCATAGCGATTTTCTTGCGTGTACTGACGTTCCATCCAATACGCCAGTTGCATCAACGTGGCCTGGGCATCGCCTCGCTCCGCCTTGCGTACATAATCGGTATACGCGGGAATGGCGATCGCGGCCAGGATCCCGATGATGACCAGCACGATCATCAACTCGATCAAGCTAAAGCCTTGGGCTCGACGCATGGCATGGACTCCTGAAGACAGAAAGCAAGACGTTCAACACAAAGCACTCATCGCAAGACCTCGCGCCACGCCGGACGAGCAGGCCCTTCGGCAGAGCGGGTGATGCGCGTGTCGTCATTATCGGCCTGCGCCCGGTGGGCTTGAATCAATGCCTCGCCGGCCGCACGAGGCAGCATCAGCGTGACGCCACGCTCGAGTATCGCATGCGTCACCGGGCGCGTACCCCAACCGAATACCGTCATTTCGACACGCACTTGGCATGACGCGCCGGCCTTGGGACACACACTAACCAGCAGCGAGAACGTCACGCGCGGCGGTTCGCTGACATCAACGAGTGGCGGAGCGCCGCTATCGCCATACGCCAGTCCATCGCGCCGCCAGCGAGCAGCCGACCATTGGCTCGCATGCGACGCCCGTGGCATCAGGCAATCAGGCGCCATACAGTCGCCTCGAGCATCGGGCAGTGTGTACTCCGCATGACGCAATCGCCATTCGCCTTCCGCTAATGCCGCCTGGGCCGCTTGAAACGCCACCTGGCGATCCATGACATTGCGCGCCATGCGCTCCTGCAGGACCGCGCCCTGCAACCCGGCAAGCCCCAGTGCCGTCATCGCCATCAGCAGAATCAACGCGACGATCAGCGTCATGCCCCGTTCTCGAGAAGGGACGTTGAGGCTCACGATGAAGACTCATCCTGCGCGGGGACAAGCGGTGGCGAGAGTACATTACGCAGCGCCACGCTCATGGCATACACCCGATACAGGCGATGATCCGATGCCGTGACGGTTTCGCCGTCGACGACATAGGACGATGCCGTGTCGACGAGCCCATCCTGTCGCGAGGCCACCAGCAACTCGATACTCACGCCCTTGACGCTGGCCCAGTCACCGACATCTGCGGCACGCCGCCAACGACCCTCGATGAAATAACGCAGCGTCATGGCCTCGACATTTGCATCGAGCGGTTGAGAAGACGCCCCGTTCACCGCGCAATTCAAGCCCTGCGAGGCATTCAGCGACATCGTAGTGCGAGTGATATCAGCACTCTCGAGTCGCCCGCCCAGGCAATTCTGAACCGGTACGTCGCGGCTGCCGTAATAACGGACGTTCAGGGTACTGTCGTCCCCTGCGACGATGGCGCCATGAGCAAACCGCGATGTCGCCGGAAAGGTCTGCGCCTTTTCCCATCCGGCATAGCCCGCCTTGCGTAATTCCCGCGTCAGTACGTCAGTGACGAAGCGGCCACTTTCCTGCATCTGGGCCAGTTGCGTCTGCAGGCGGTACTGCTGTTGATAAGCGATGAACAGGTCGATGACCCCGAGCAGCACGATCATGCTCAGTGCCAGGCTCACCATCAACTCGATCAGCGACACGCCACGTTGATGCCGGCATCCCGGAGAGGGTCGCTCAAAGCCGGGTCTGTAATCGATATTGCTGCTGCCCATCGTCATCGCTCCAGCGCGCACGGGGCGCTCGCCAGGTCACTTTCACTGTCGCCGTCGCCACATCGTCATTACCCGCCACTTCGATGCAGCCTTGCGTTTGAGGGAGCGCATTTACGAGCCCTGTCAGCCAGGTGCGCACCTGAGCCGATGCAGCACTGGCAGGATCATCACTGCATGGCTGGTCGTAGGCACCTGCCAGCGCACCGGAGCGGTCGATACGCAAACGTTCGAGCATCGCCCCCACCCGCTGCACCGCTTGAGACTGGGCCTCGGCATGCCGCTGGGCGTGCAGTGCCTGCGCCTGAGTAGCCGCCAACCCCAGCATGCCGAAAGACAAAATGAACAACGTGATCAGCACTTCGATCAAGCTGAAGCCCGGCATACGCCCACGCCGCGAAGGCTCTCCCCTGCGTATCACCCTCATCGTATTTGCTCGCTTGCCCAGACTCCTTTATAAACATATAAAGCAATTTCTAATATAAAGAAAGGCAATCGATGCGCTCGACAACACGACACATGCGAGGAATGACACTGCTCGAATTGCTCGTGATCATCGTCATTGTCGGCGTGCTCACCATCCAGGGCGTCCCCGCCATAGGCCATGTGCTACGCGATCAGCGCTTGCAGGCCGCTAGCCACACGCTTTATCAGGCGCTTTACTACGCCCGCAGCGAGGCCATTCGCCAAGGCGTGCCAGTGATGGTGGTCAGCGGGCAGGAAGAATGGACTCAGGGCTGGCGCATATTCGCCGATCGCGATGACGATGGTGAGCAATCGCCCTCGGAACCGACGCTACGAGCGGGTGGCACGCCGCCAGGCGGGCTCCGGTTGCACGCCAATCAGCCCTTGCGGCACTACGTGCGTTACGCGCCGAACGGCTACTCGATCCGCGCCTCCGGCAGCTTCCAGATTGGCAGTTTCTATCTCTGCACGGCCAAGGCGACGACCCCGGCACGCCGCATCGTGCTGAGCCGTGGCGGTCGGGTACGCATCGAACGACTCCCGGAAGGCGATGCCGCCTGCACGCGCTGATTCAGTCATCGGCGCCAGACGAGAGTCCCTTCAGCGTCCAGTCGCCCTCGCCGTTTTCACCACCGCCGCCACCGCCCGTACCGACGGTCGACTCCATCAATGCTTCGTCGTAGTGGATGCCGGCGCCACCCCTCACCTCGACACGACGACCTTTCACGGCACCATACAAGCCCCCACCAGCAGCAACATTAACGGTGCTGTACGGCGCGAAGATGGTGCCCTTGAACGCAGAGCGGCCACTGATATTGACGCCCGCGTTCCAACCATTGACACCATTATCGTCATAGGTCGAATAGAGAGACAGGATTGGATTGCCATCGTCGTCGGTCGGGCTGTCGGACGCCACATTGAGATTGCTGCCCAGGTTGAAACGTCCCTCGGTGACGATCTTCAACGAACTACCCTCGGCAACGTTGAACGTAGCCCCGCCGCCAATACCGATACCGCCCTTGACGTAGAGCGTCATGTCGCCGCCATCGACGACGAAATTGGCACTGCCGCCCAGCAAGAAGCTATCCAGCACCAGCACATTGGTGGGCTCAGGGAAGATGCCATCGAGCGCGACGCCGCGTGAGACCTTGTAACGCTCGGGATGGTGCACACTATTGTGATGACGATCGGACGGCACCTGGAGTCCATTCGGCGTCAAGGTATACGTCTGATTGCCACCGCCGATCGCTAGCCTCCCCGACGAGGCATAGGGCGAGAGAGCATCGGTCAAGTCGCCGATCGTCGCGCCCTTGTTTGTCGTGGATGTGAAAGCGTCACAGCTTTGTTGCTCAACTTCCACTTTAGAAGCCTCAGGGGCCTCAGCAACATCTGATGAGACGCGATTGATGGTGCCGCCGACTTGGTTTGCCACATCCCGCTTATGAACGGTTGTATGCACCTTCGGTGCCGTAGCATTACCCTCAATGCGCGAACTCCACTTACCGGTGACGATTTCCGTGTTTGACTCGACATTGCCCTGTATGCGGCCACTGCTGGTCAAACGCACCGTCTGGCGGGAGGCGACATTGCCCAAGATATTGGCCCCACCACCGTGTATTGTTACATCAAGACTCGCGAGTATACTTCCCCCAACAGTTCCGCCCTTTTTTAACGTAACCGCTCCCCGGCTACTAATATCCCCTCCGACTCTCGCGCCCCCCCTATGGATAGTGACATCGCCATTAGCGCGGATATTTCCAGAAACATTGCCGCCCTTCACCATCTCGACCGATCCACGGCTGCTAACATCGCCTTGAATATCAGCTCCGCCATTAAGAACCACGATATCTCCGTCCGCATTCAGATCGCCATGAAGCGTGCCAGAGTTACCAACTATAATTCGCCCCGCAGACTCTACATCTCCGTAAACAGGCTGCCCGCTACTCAGGACGATATCGCCTTCCCAAAACCTGTCTCCTTTATAACTGGATTTTATCGTGGCATTACTTTTATTAGCATTACCGTCTTCACCGTACGTTCCATCACGGGAGTCGTAACTATCGATGACTCCACTGCCTAATGTGTTAACACCCTCACAGCCGAGCAGGACCTCACGGTAGGCACCGCCGGCCTCATCGCCGCCTCCGACATTAAACTCGGCCTGGAAACTCGAAAAGCCGACATTCTGATCATTGCCGTCGACCCAGTTGCTTCCCGAGAAAGTTACTCGAACTGTGTCCTCGTCGAGTTTTTCGACGCTTTCAACCATGGGGCGAGTGTACTGGCTCGGCGAGAGGGCATTGCGATCTCGCCACGGTGTCGTGGACATGTCATCCACGCCTGGCTTCCAGGTAGTGCCGTTCTCCGCATTGGCCATCAGTTGATCATTCACGTACTGCCGTATGTCGCGCGCCCATTGCGTATCGCCGCGCAGTAGATGCAAAAAGGCCTCGTCGGCCCCTAATTGGGCATTATTGGTCCGCAGGTAATGTCCTGCTTGACGCTCCTGATAGCGGCCCAGTGACATGCCAGCCACGACCATGCCCGTGGCGATGGTCAGAAGCGCGAGCCCGATGACGAGCACGAAGCCGTTTTCTCTAGGATGCATCCTCGCCTCCCTCGGACTGAACCGCATAGCGTGAGCTCAAGTGATAGCGTAATGTCCTAACGGTACAGTCCTGAAGATCACGGCAAGTGGCATAGTTCAGTGTGACCCGTACACAGGAAGTCGAAGCGTCATTACAGATCCCCGAGGTGTCGAATGTGACGCCTGTCACTCCTGGTGTGGAGAGCGTCAACACTTTCCTGCCATTGCAATCGAATGACGCCTTTTCCTCGCTGGAGTCGACGCGCCATACCCAGTCCGAATGAGCGCTATTCCGGCATCCCGTAGGCGCTGCGCCTGCCGGCGTAACCGTCAACACCGAGCCTCCTTCACTCACTTCGACGTCTTTGGCCATGGCCACGGCGCGCGCCATGGATTGATGTACGTAAAGCAGTTCATCCTGCAATTGATAGACGCCATCCCGCTGCTCACGGAGACCACTGATCGCCTGGTATGCCGATACGCTGCCCACGAGGATGATCAAGCCGAGCAGCATGCTGATCATCATCTCGATCAGCGTGAAGCCGCTTTGGCGTTGTTGATTGTTCATCCGCTTGCAGCCTCACAAGGCAAGAAGGCCACCAAGTTCACGTGCGGGGAAGTAGCTTTTTCACCATCCGAGCCTTCACCGCCCTGCCAAATGATCTGGAGGTCATAAAGGCCATTGCCGATATTTTTCCCACTCCCATCGGGCGCGGGAGGGCCGTTAATTTGAGCGACATCTTTCTGCCACTTACTCAAAAGAGCCTTACAAGTTTCATCCTGCTGCGCCCAGGCGCGTTCATTTATGTCTCGGACCATGATGGTGGCGAGTGTTGTGTTGAGGCTCTCGCGTGCGTTCTGCAACGAGTTGAGTTGCATGGCAGCGAGCCCGAGCATGCCGATGGAGAGAATGGTCAGCGCGACCAGCACTTCGATTAGGCCGAAGCCGCGCTGGCGATGGGGAAGACGTGGCATTGGCGATTCCATCACAGGCCACACTCCTTACTCGGCTCTGCGACATAGGCACGCCCAATGCGGCTAAAGCAAACCCAACGGGAGTCGTCCGATAGCCCTGCATGGCGCAATTGCCAACTGGCCGCCTCCCCATCTTTCGGATACCCCAGGTCATCGAAGCGCACACTGGCAGGTTGTGACGGGGCGTCAACGACGTTGAGCCGATCAGGTAGCGGCTGGTGGACGGCAATCGTCTTATTACCCTCGTCGGCTATGCGCCAGCCTTTTGACCAGTCATTGCCCTCGCATGAATCCCCATCAGCACTCGCACACAGCGTAACTTCGGCTTCGCGCATGATGGCTTCGCCGCGCGCCAGGCGCAGTGCGGCGACCAGTTCGTTGGCGGCGTCGGTGAGCTGTTGGTTCTGGCGCAGGGACTGAAAGCTGGGTACGGCGATGCTTGCCATGATCGCGAAGATCACCAGCACGATCAGCAATTCTAGGAGGGAGAAACCACTGGCGTTCGATACGCGGCGAACGCGGCAAGCAAGATGCGGCACGTACGGCTTCCTGATGGTTGCGGCGAAGCGTCGCGCACGCGGCAAGGGGCGAGCGTTCGGACGCCCCTCAATGTAGCCTATTTTGCAACGAAATGTAACGACACACCGAACCGGCGGGCGTCAACGCATCATTCGCTGGCGATCACCTGCTCGCGCAGCTCCTTGGGCATGGAGAAGACGATGTCTTCGGCCTGCCCGGCGAGTTCATCGGGGTCCTCGGCGCCCAGCGCCTTGAGCCGGTCGATGACCGCCTGGACGAGGACTTCCGGTGCACTGGCACCGGCCGTGATGCCGATGGTGCCCACGCCGTCCACCCACTCGGGGCGAATCTGCTCGGCGGTATCGATCAGATACGCCGGCGTACCGGTACGCTCGGCCAGTTCACGCAGACGGTTGGAATTGGAGCTGTTGGGGCTGCCCACTACCAGCACCAGCTGGCTTTCGCTGGCCAATTCGCGCACGGCGTCCTGGCGGTTCTGGGTGGCGTAGCAGATGTCGTCCTTGCGCGGCCCGTCGATACGCGGAAATTTCTCGCGCAGAGCGTCGATGACCTTCGAGGTATCGTCCATGGACAGCGTGGTCTGGGTCACGAACGCCAGCCGCTCGGGATCGTTAACCTCAAGCTTCGCCACGTCCTGCTCGTCCTCGACGAGGTGGATTTGTCCACCGAAGGACGTATCGTAGCGCCCCATGGTGCCCTCGACCTCAGGATGGCCGGCATGCCCGATCAGCACGCATTCCTGGCCGCGCTTGGCGTAGCGCAGGACTTCCATGTGCACCTTGGTGACCAGCGGACAGGTGGCGTCGAAGATGCGCAGCCCACGCCGCTCGGCCTCTTGCTGGACCGCGCGCGATACGCCGTGCGCGGAGAAGATCACAATCACGTCGTCGGGGATCTCATGCACTTCCTCGACGAATACCGCTCCGCGCTCACGCAGGCTATCCACCACGAAGCGGTTATGGACGACTTCGTGACGTACGTAGATGGGCGGCCCGAACACATCGAGCGCGCGACTGACGATCTCGATGGCGCGGTCGACGCCGGCACAGAAACCGCGTGGATTGGCCAGCTTGATTTGCATGCTTACCTCGCCTCGATGCGCCGTGGCATCGTATCGATGGGCGGCGTGCGCCCGTCAAAGCTTAATGGGTCGTGGCCGGGCGAACCTCGATCACTTCCACCTCGAAGGTCAGGGTACGCCCCGCCAGCGGGTGATTGAAGTCTACATCGACATTGCGTTCGTCGATCTCGGCGATGACGCCGGGCAGCTCGCCGCCGCCCGGGTCGGTGAACGACATCATCGTACCGACTTCGAGATCGTCGTCGAACTGGTCGCGCGGCAGGCGCTGCACGTTCTGCGGATTGTGCTGACCAAAGCCGTGCTCGGGGGTGATGGTAAAACGGCCGGTCTCGCCATCGGTCATGTCCTTGAGCGGCGCCTCGAACCCCGGTGGCAGATTGCCATCGCCGACCTGAAACGTCGCCGGCGCCTTGTCGCGGGTGGAATCGACCACCGTCTCGTCTTCCAACTTGACGGTGAAATGCAATGTCACTTCCATCCCATCGCCGATGCGGTACTCACTCATGGGGCGTCTCTCTTATCGGATGTTGCCGTGTGTCGTCGGCCGTCACGCAGGGAGGCCAGAATCAAGCCAATGGCTCCCAAGGTGATGGCGGTATCAGCCAAGTTAAAGGCAGGAAAGTAATTTCCCTGCCAATGAAACGATAGGAAGTCGACCACATAGCCATGCACCAGGCGGTCGTAGAGATTGCCCAACGCCCCGCCGATCACGAGTGCAATCGCTGCCGCCGAGAGGCGTTCATCGGCCTTGAGACGCGTCAACCACACGGTCAAGCCAATGCTCACGCCAAGGGCGATGGCCGCGAACAGCCAGCGCTGCCATCCGGCATGATCGGCCAGAAAGCTGAACGCCGCACCGGTATTGTGGAGCAGCGTAAAGTTGAACACCGGCAATAACTCGACCGGCTGTGCATAGATCAAATGCGTGCTGGCGAGCAGCTTGCTGCCAAGGTCCAGCACGATCACCAATAGCGCCAGCCACAGCCAGCGCAAGGGCCGCTGCATGGGCGACGATACTGATCGTTCAGGCGTTGCAGCGTCGTTCATTCAAGCCTCTCATCTCATGATCAAGCGGCGCTATGGCACGTGATGCGTCATCAGGCATCGAATCTTCAGGCATAACGGCGCGTTTCGCCCGGCCCTGCGGGCAGGTTGCTCAGACAGCGACCGCACAGGTTCGGATCGGCCGCATGCGTGCCTACATCCTCGCGGTGATGCCAGCAACGTTCGCACTTGGTGTGCGGACTTTCCATCACACCCACCTTGAGGCAGTCGAGCTCGCTGGTCTCGGCCTGCTCGCTGCCCGCCGCATTCGGCGACGCCAGATGCACCTCGCTGGTCAACAGCACGAAACGCAGCTCATCGCCGAGTTGCGACAAAGTCTCGCGCAAGCCGTCGTCGGCGTAGAGCGTAACCTCGGCGGCAAGACTATTACGTATCACCTTGGCGTTACGCGCGTCTTCCAGGCACTTGTTGACCGCCTGCTTGACCTCGAGCACTCGCGACCAGAACTCACGCCCCATCACGGCATCCGTCTTCAGCGTCGCTAGATGCGGATAGTATTCCTCCAGCAGCACGCTATCGCCGCGCGTGCCGGGGATGGCTTCGTAGATTTCCTCGGCAGTGAAGGACAGAATCGGCGCCACCCAACGCACCAGCGCCTCAACCACATGATAGAGCGCTGTCTGACAGCTGCGTCGCGCGCGCGAATCAGCTTGGGTGGTGTACTGGCGATCCTTGATCACATCCAGATAGAAGCCGCCCAGCTCGTGGGCGCAGAAATCATGTACCTGCTGATAGACATCCCGGAAGCGGTAGTCGTCATAGGCCGTCTGCATGCGCTGCTGAAGCTGCGCGGCACGATCCACCGCCCACTGATCCAGGGCCAGCATATCCTCGAACGCCACGGCATCACGCGCGGGATCGAAGCCATTCAAGTTGGCCAGCAGGAAGCGCGCAGTGTTGCGAATACGGCGATACACATCGGCGGTGCGTTTCAGGATCTCGTCGGAGACCGCCATCTCACCGGAATAGTCGGTGGAAGCCACCCACAAGCGCAGGATATCGGCGCCCAGCTTGTCCATCACCTGCTGCGGTGCGATGACGTTACCCATCGACTTGGACATCTTGCGGCCCTTCTCGTCGACAGTGAAGCCGTGCGTCAAAAGCGCTTTGTAAGGCGCATGACCGTCGATGGCGCAACCGGTCAGCAACGACGAATGGAACCAGCCACGATGCTGGTCGGAGCCCTCGAGATACAGGTCGGCACGCGGACCCTGGTCGTGTCCCATCGGATGCGAGCCGCGCATCACATGACGATGCGTGGTGCCTGAATCGAACCACACATCCAGCGTGTCGGTGACTTTCTCGTAGTCACCGGCCTCGTCGCCCAGCAGCTCTTGAGCATCGAGACGGAACCAAGCATCGATGCCCTCGGCTTCGACGCGCTTGGCGACGTCTTCCATCAGCTCGACGGTACGCGGATGCCACTCCCCAGTCTGCTTGTGCAGGAAGAACGGGATCGGCACCCCCCAGTTACGCTGCCGTGAGATGCACCAGTCGGGACGGTTGGCGATCATCGAGTGCAGGCGCGCCTTGCCCCAGGCGGGGACGAACTGCGTCGCCTCAACGCCGTCCAACGCGCGCTGACGCAGCGTGCGCCCCGCGTCGTCCTCGCGATCCATACCCACGAACCATTGCGCGGTCGCGCGGTAGATGACCGGCGTCTTGTGGCGCCAGCAGTGCATGTAGCTGTGGGTGATCGGCGTGTGCACCATCAGCGCGTTGACTTCACGCAGCTTGTCAACGATCTGGGGGTTGGCCTTCCAGATCATCTGCCCGCCGAAGAACGGCAGATCATCGCGGTATACGCCATTGCCCTGCACGGGGTTGAGCATGTCGTCGAAGCTCATGCCATGCTCGCGGCAGGTCATGAAGTCATCGAGGCCGTACGACGGCGCCGAGTGGACGACGCCGGTGCTGCCCTCTTCCACGGTCACGTAATCGGCGAGATATACCGGCGCCACACGCTCGTAGAACGGGTGCTGGAAATTGATGAATTCAAGCGCCGCGCCCGTGGTCGTAGCCACGATTTCACCCTCTAGGCCGTAGCGCGTCAGGCAGCTCTCGATCAGTTCTTCGGCGAGCACCAGCAGCCGCTCGCCGGTATCGACCAGCGCGTAGGTGACGTCGGGATGCACGTTCAGCGCCTGGTTGGCGGGAATGGTCCACGGCGTGGTGGTCCAGATGACGATCGCTGCCGGCTTGTCGAGCGCGGTGAGCCCAAACGCCATCGCCAGCTTGGCGGGCTCGGCGGCGGTGAAGGCGACATCGATAGCATCGGACTTCTTGTCGGCGTACTCGACCTCGGCCTCGGCCAGCGCCGAGCCGCAATCGAAGCACCAGTTGACCGGCTTCAGCCCCTTGAAGACATAACCACCCTCGACCATCTTGGCCAGCGCACGGATTTCGCCCGCCTCGTTGGCGAAATCCATGGTCCGGTAGGGGCGCTCCCAGTCACCGACCACGCCCAGGCGCACGAAGTCGGTCTTCTGCGCTTCGATCTGCGCGCCCGCGTACTCGCGGCATAGATCACGTGCTTCGCCGGCGCCGAGATGCTTGCCGTGGGTGGTCTCGACCTTGTGCTCAATGGGCAAGCCATGACAGTCCCAACCGGGCACATAGGGCGCATCGTACCCCGCCAGCGCCTTCGACTTGACGACGATGTCCTTGAGGATCTTGTTGACGGCATGGCCGATATGAATGCTGCCGTTGGCGTAGGGGGGGCCATCGTGCAGCACGAAACTCTCACGACCGGCACGCGCTTCGCGCAGGCGCTGGTAGAGGTCCATGTCCTGCCATTGCGATACCCGCCCCGGCTCACGCTTGGGCAACATGCCGCGCATGGGGAAGTCGGTTTCGGGGAGATTCAGGGTATGTTTGTAATCGCTCATAGCGGAAGGTCAGCCATCGTCTTGGTCGGCCGGGCGAGCGCCGGCCGAAGAGTCGGAAGTCGAAGGCTCGGGCGCCAGAGGCGCCGAGGCCAGCGGATAAGTCCAGCCAGTCGAAGCGCACGGCAGCTCGAGCGCAGCCGCATCGAGCGGTGTCGCCGTGCGGAAGTAGCGACGTGCCTGCGCCAGGTCGGCATGAATCTGACGCGTCAGGGCCTCCAGCCCCGCAAAATTGACCTCGCCTCTCAGCCGTGCGCAGGGCACGACCGTGAGGCGCTGGCCATAGAGGTCATCCTCGAAATCGAACAGATGCACCTCCAGCACCGGCCGCGAGCTGCCGACCGTCGGCCGCCAGCCTATATTGGCCGCCCCCGGCAACTCGCGACCATCGGGCAGCCGCGTGACGCAGGCATAGATACCGCGTAATGCCAGGGAACGCGACGTCAGTGGCAGATTAGCGGTGGGCACGCCGATGGTGCGCCCCAACTGCCGGTCGGCCACCACGCGCCCCGAGAGTTGATAGGGACGCCCCAACAGCCGCGCGGCCTGGGCGAAATTGCCGCTGGCCAGCAGGGTGCGTACGCGGGTACTCGAGACGCGATCGTCGTCGAGGACAAAAGTGCGCGTATGCTCGACCTCAAAACCACGGCGTTCGCCCACGCGTTGTAGTAACGCGAAATCACCCGCCCGGTCACAGCCAAAACGGAAGTCGTCGCCCACCACGAGATGCTTGACGCCCAGGCCGCGGATCAGCACGCGCTCGATGAATTCGTCGGCCGTCAGGCCTCGCAGAGCGGCATTGAAGGGCAGGCAGACGATGCGCTCGGCGCCGTATTCGGCCAACAGTTCAACCTTGTCGCGCAACCTGCTCAAACGTGGCGGCGCCTGCTCGCCGGCAAAATACTCGCGCGGCTGGGGCTCGAAGACGACCACCGTCATCGGTAACCCCAACGCCGTGGCGCGACTCTTGAGCTGATCGAGGATCGCCTGATGGCCGCGATGCACGCCATCGAAATTGCCGATCGTCGCCACGCACGGGCCCGCCTCGCGCAGATTGTGCAGTCCTCTGATCAGTTCCATGTGCCGTTCATATGCCGGTGAAACGTTCGATTATAACCAAGGGGGCCATGACTGACAGCCATGACTGCCTTACCATCAGCCACCCAGACGAAAATGCCTGAGACGTACGCCACACAGCGCCAGCCATCCAAAGTAGACCAAGGCACCGCCCAGGGTTAGTCCGAGCAATGTCGCCGCGCGCTGCCATACGCCCCAGGCCAGCCATTGATGCCATTCGGGGCATAGCCACCAAAGCCCGGCTCCCATGACGACGCAGCCGCCGCCCAGTGTCAACGCGTAGCGTCCCCAGCCCGGCTGAAACGTCAGTACGTCGCGCCGCCATAGCCCCCAGCCCAGCAAGCCGGCATTGAGAAACGCCGATAGCGCCGTGGCCAGCGCCAGCCCCGCATGCGCCAGCGGCCAGATCAACAGCAGGTTCAACATCATGTTGGCAACCATCGCCACGATGCCGATCTTGACCGGCGTCTTGGTATCCTGACGCGCGAAGTACCCCGGCGCCAGCACCTTGATCAGCATGAATGGCAACAGACCCAACGCATAGGCCCGCATACTGCGCGCCG
This sequence comes from Chromohalobacter sp. 48-RD10, assembly GCF_029889785.1. Classification (NCBI taxonomy): domain Bacteria; kingdom Pseudomonadati; phylum Pseudomonadota; class Gammaproteobacteria; order Oceanospirillales; family Halomonadaceae; genus Chromohalobacter; species Chromohalobacter sp. 48-RD10. Next base: position 27,747 of record NZ_JARANX010000019.1, read on the forward strand.
CCATCACGATATCGTGATCCGTCATCGCCCCATAGTGGAACAGGCTCACCAGCAATGGCTCGGCCAGCAGCACCAAGGCCAAGGCGGCGGGAAGCCCGATCAGCAACACCGCACGCAACGCCCAGTCGAGCATCTTCGCGAAGTGCGCTGGCGACTGCTCGGCATGGCGCTTGGAGAGCGCCGGCAGGATCACCGTGCCCAGCGCCACGCCGAACACGCCCAGCGGCAACTCCGTCAGGCGTTCCGAGTAGTAGAGCCAGGATACGCTCCCCGAGGCCAGCAGTGACGCCAGCACGGTATCCAGCAACAGGTTGATCTGCGACACCGACACTCCGAACAATGCCGGCGCCATCAGCGTCAGGATACGACGCACGCCCGGGTGCCGGAAGTTGGGCCAGGGACGTGGCGTCAGCCCCAAGCGTGCCAGAAACGGCACCTGAAACCCCAGTTGCACGACACCTGCGATCAGCACTCCCCAGGCCAGCGCCATGGCCGGGTCCTGCATCCAGGGCGTTAGTCCCAGAGCCGCACCGATCAACGACAGATTGAGCAGCACCGGAGTGAACGCCGGTACGGCGAAACGATTCCAGGTGTTGAGCACGCTACCGGCGAAGGCGGTCAGCGAAATAAGCCACAGATAGGGAAACGTCAGGCGCAGCATGTCGGCGGTCAGCGCCAGTTTGCCGGGGTCGGCGCTGAAGCCTGGCGCAAACAGCCACACCAACCAGGGCGCTAGGAGTACTGCCACGGCGCTGAGCAGAGCCAGTATCACGCCGAGACTGCCCGACACCGCATCGAGCAATTCCCGCACCTCCTCGCGAGTCCGTTGAGTAGCATACTCGGACAGCACCGGGATGAACGCCTGGTTGAAGGCGCCCTCGGCGAAAAGGCGACGCATGAAGTTGGGAATCTTGAAGGCGACGAAGAAGGCATCTGCGCCGCTACCGGCCCCGAACAAGGCCGCGATCACGACATCACGCGCCAGCCCCAACACGCGCGAGAGCATGGTCATCGTGCTGACCACCATCCCCGAGCGCAACAGACCGCCACGCGCCGAAGGCTGAGCCTCCGGCGACGCGTCGTCTTCCGGCGCTGCCTGCGATTGCCTAGCCGTCACCGTCTCCCCCTGTCCGCTTGCCGGGTCGAGCCCGACCGCCACTTACAAAAAAACCGGCCGGAGCCGGTTTTTTCACGCGTTACCGCCAAGTCCCGGCTTCAGGCAGCCAGGGCCTTAATTCGCTTATTCAGACGGCTCTTGATGCGTGCAGCCTTGCGCTTGGAGATCGCGTCCTTGTCGGCAATGCGGTCGATGACCGGCTGTGCCGCCTTGAGCTCGGTCATGGCCTGACCGTGGTCGCCACTCTGGATCGCCTTGACGACGCGCTTGACATACGTGCGCACCATGCTGCGTTGGCTGGTATTGTGCTGACGACGCCGCTCCGCCTGGAGGGCGCGCTTACGGGCCTGTTTGATATTCGCCACCGTCTACTCCTTGGAGATGTTGACAGTCATATTCTGTAAAAAATTGATTCGCATGACATTTCGACTACTCCACGCGAATCGGCCAAAACGGGATCGCCACTCATGAGGCGCCCCATCAACGGGCCGTGTCTGAGAGGATGCAACATTCTAGCATGTTCCACGTAAAAACGGCTATAGGTTCACAGACCGACGCCTCGACATCACGCCCCTCAGATGATGACCAAGTTATCGCGATGAATGAGCTCCGGCGATTCCATGTAGCCAAGCAACGTCTCGATACGATGACTGGGCTGACCCACGATGCGACGCGCTTCATCGCTACCGTAGTTGACCAGTCCTTTGGCGACTCGGGCGCCTTGCTCGTTGACGCAAACCACCATATCGCCGCGCTTGAAGGCACCCTCGGCACGCCGCACACCCACCGGCAGCAAGCTCGATCCATGGCGATGCAATACCTCGACTGCGCCATCGTCGAGCACCAGCGTACCGCGCACCTGAAGCTGCCCAGCCAACCACCGCTTGCGCGCCGCCAACGGCGCATGATCCGGCATCAACAACGTGCCCAGCGCCTCGCCGTCCGCCAACCGGGTGAGCACCGCCGACTGGCGCCCGCTGGCGATCACCGTCAGCGCGCCGGAACGCGCCGCCAGGCGCGCGGCACGCACCTTGGTCGTCATCCCGCCGCGCCCCAGAGCACCGCCATCACCGGCTACCGCCGCCAGGGCAGGATCGTCGGCGCGCCCTTCGCTGATTAGCCGCGCCCCGGGGTCGTGGCGCGGATCGGAATCGAACAAGCCTTCCTGATCGGTGAGCAGCATCAGCGCGTCTGCTTCCAGAAGATTGGCCACCAACGCGCCCAGCGTATCGTTATCGCCGAAGCGGATCTCGTCGGTCACCACGGTGTCGTTTTCGTTGATCACCGGCACCACGCGCAGCGCGACCAGTGTTCGCAACGCCGAACGCGCATTGAGGTAACGCTTACGGTCGGAAAGATCATCATGCGTCAGCAGCACTTGCGCGCTGCGCAGGCCGTGGCGCGCAAAGTGCCCCTCGTAGCATTGCGACAGGCCCGACTGCCCGACTGCGGCGGCCGCTTGCAGTTCATAGACCGCCGAGGGCCGAGATGCCCAGCCCAGACGTGCCATACCCTCGGCCACTGCCCCGGACGAGACCAGCACGATCTCGACACCGCGCGCATGCAGGGAGGCGATCTGATCGACCCAGCCGCCGATGGCCTCGGCATCGAGGCCACGACCGTCGTTGGTCAACAATGCGCTGCCGATCTTGATCACGACACGCCGCGCACCACACAAGGCATCACGGCTTGTCGACTGCGGCTCATTCACCGGTTTTTCTCCCTTCTCGCCTCGGCTCAGGGGGCATATTCCACTTCGACATCGTAATCATCATCGTCGACGTCATCGTCATCTTCCTGGACGGGCTTGCGCTTGCGCGACATGCGCGCTTCGGCACGCGCCACGGCCTCATCTTCCATACGCTGGCGCATCTCGCGCTCATGTTCGAAGGCCGCCTCGTCTTCCGCCTCGAGCTGACGCTGCTCGGTCAGCCAACGATGCGCCGCCTGCACTAGCGGCTGGGTACCCTCGCTACTGATCGCCGAAATCCGGAACACCGGCCCCGTCCATTCCAGACGCGCGACGATGTCGTCGACCATGGCCTGACGCTCCTCCTCGGGGAGCAAGTCGAGCTTGTTGAGCACCAACCAGCGCGGCCGCTCGGCCAGCGTGGTGGAGAATTGCGCGAGCTCGTGCGCGATGGCGCGCGCACCCTCCACGGGATCGCTTTCATCGAACGGCGCCACATCAACGACATGCAGCAGCAACCGCGTGCGGGTCAGGTGCTTGAGGAACCGAAGCCCCAACCCCGCGCCATCGGACGCGCCTTCGATCAGCCCGGGCACGTCAGCCATCACGAAATGCTCATGCGTGCCCAGCTTGACCACCCCGAGATTGGGCACCAGCGTAGTGAAGGGGTAGTTGGCAACCTTGGGCTTGGCGGCCGAGACGGCACGAATCAGCGTCGACTTGCCGGCATTGGGCACGCCCAGCAAGCCCACATCGGCCATCACCTTCATCTCGAAGCGCAGGTTGCGGCGCTCCCCCTCGGTGCCCCGTGTCGTCTTGCGCGGCGCCCGATTGGTGGAGGACTTGAAGTGGATGTTGCCCAAGCCTCGGCGACCCGCCTGCGCCACCAGCTCGACTTGGCCGAGCTCGGTCACGTCGGCGATCACCTCGAGAGTATCTTCATCGATCACCGTGGTTCCCACCGGCACCTTGACGTACAAGTCTTCGCCATTACGGCCGCTCATCTGACGGCCTTGGCCCGGCTGTCCGTTGGGCGCCTTGTAGAAACGCTGATACTTGAAATCGATCAGCGTATTAAGGGCGTCGTCACCGATCAGGTAGACGCTGCCGCCGTGCCCACCGTCGCCGCCGTCCGGCCCACCTTTGGGAACGTACTTCTCGCGCCGGAAACTCAGGCAGCCGTTGCCGCCCTTACCGGCCTCCACAATGATCGAGGCTTCGTCGACGAATTGCATGGACACTTCTCCCGACGGCTACGGCCGCCCTATACGAAAAGACCCCGCCTGAGCGGGGCCTTTCCTTTCACCGTTCATGGCGGTCTCAGGCGGAGACGACGCTCACGAACTTGCGATTTTTCGGACCCTTGGTCTCGAACTTGATCACGCCTTCGTTCAGAGCGAACAAGGTGTGATCCTTGCCGATGCCAACGCCACTGCCCGCGTGGAACTTGGTGCCACGCTGACGCACGATGATGTTGCCGGCGGTCGCCGCCTGGCCACCGAACAGCTTGACACCAAGGCGTTTGGATTCGCTATCGCGACCGTTACGAGAACTACCGGCAGCCTTTTTATGAGCCATTGCAAATACCTCGCGTTATCCAGGGAATATCGCTTACGCGGAAATTCCGGTGATCTTGACTTCTGTGAACCACTGACGATGGCCTTGACGGCGCATCTGGTGCTTACGGCGACGGAACTTGATGATCTTCACCTTTTCGCCACGACCATGGGAAACGACTTCCGCCGTTACCTTGGCACCGTCGACCAGCGGCGTGCCGACCTTGATGTCATCATCATCGCCGACCAGCAGCACTTGGTCGAGCTCGAGGGTGTCACCCGTGGCCACTTCCAGCTTCTCGAGCTTCAGGGTCTGGCCTTCCTGAACGCGGTACTGCTTGCCACCGCTCTTGATTACTGCGTACATGTCACTCTCCAGCACTCATCGGGGTTGCGCTCTTCATCGGCCTGCGGCGAGTGGCGCCCCTTCCGGCAACCATCTGACAGGGAGCATGATGAGTCGAGCCGCGTATTATAGCGACACTCGGGCATACCGGGCAAGCATCTTTCACGCCATGACTGACGCAGCCTTACGAGCCCCGGCATGCGCCTTGACGCCTCCCGGGGGGCCCCCTAGCATAGCCTAAGCCCAAGGCCGCAATGAGGCGGCCCAACCCCTTATTGCGACAAGCCGACCCATGCAGCCCAACGCATCGCCCATCCATGCGGCGGTCGCGGATGATTTCGCCGCCGTCGATCGCACCATCCTCGCCCAACTGGCTTCTCGGGTTCCTCTCGTCGAAACCATTGGTCACTACATCATCGAAAGCGGCGGCAAACGGCTGCGCCCTCTGCTCGTGCTGCTCGCGGCGCGCTCGCTGGACTACCCTGGCGATCGCCACGTGACCCTGGCCACGCTGATCGAGTTCATGCATACCTCGACGCTATTGCACGACGACGTCGTCGACGAGTCTCATCTGCGACGCGGCAAGGCCACCGCTAACGACGCCTGGGGCAATGCGCCCTCAGTGCTGGTCGGCGACTTCCTTTATTCGCGCTCGTTCCAGATGATGGTCGAGGTCGGCTCGATGCGCGTGATGGAGATTCTTTCCGGCGCCACGTGCGTGATCGCCGAAGGTGAGGTACTGCAGCTGACGAATATCGGCAACCCCGATATCGACGAGGCCGCCTACTTCGACACCATTCAGGGCAAGACCGCCATGCTCTTCGAGGCCGCCAGCCACAGCGGCGCGGTGCTCGCCGAGGCAAGCCCCGCGCAGGAAGAGGCACTCAAGCTCTACGGGCGCTATCTAGGCCTGACCTTCCAGCTCGTCGACGACCTGCTCGACTATCAGGGCGATGCCGACGCCATGGGCAAGAACGTCGGCGACGACCTGGCCGAGGGCAAACCCACGCTGCCGCTCATCCATGCCATGGCTGCCGGCGATGCCGAACAGACCAAACTGATTCGCCGTGCTATCCGCCAGGGCGGGCTCGATCATCTCGACGAGGTGCTGGCCATCGTCAATAATACCGGCGCGTTGGAATATACTCGCCGCCGCGCCGTGGAAATGGCCGACCGCGCGCTCGCTCAGCTCGAGCTTCTGCCCGAGAGCCGCTACCGCGACAGCATGGCCGAACTGGCCCATCTCGCTGTCGAGCGCCAAACCTGACCCCGCCTCGCAAATAGGGTTGCGCGCGCACCGCGGATGCGTATAATGCAGCCCCGTCGAGCCGGCACCCCGGCGCGAACGGAGTATAGCTCAGCTTGGTAGAGCGCTGCCTTCGGGAGGCAGAGGTCGTAGGTTCGAATCCTGCTACTCCGACCAAAGATTCCATGAAAACGGCCACTGGCTCTTCGGAGCGGTGGCCGTTTTTTGTTGGAGCCGCGCTGACTGCAATGGTCCCGGCACTGCCTTGGTATCTGGAGGAAAGGCTAGCTGACGCTATCACCTCACACACCAAAGCGCCGAGTGAATATTCATGCCTCTACTGGCAATTTGCTCTTGAATGAATTTGATTCATCTAAGGACAAGAATCCTTCACTGGTGGTGGAAGTTAAAGGGCTGCCAAAATGCAGCCAATTGAAGACACATACCGCCCCGGAGTATTCATGGCACACGATCTGATCACTCAACGACTCGACCAGGGTCCTCTCATATGTGCCGAAGGCTTTCTGTTCGAGCTTGAACGGCGCGGCTATCTCTCTGCCGGTGAATTCGTGCCCGAGGTGGCGCTGCTGCGCCCGGACGCACTGGAAGCGCTG
>NZ_JARANX010000190.1:0-821 GCF_029889785.1 Chromohalobacter sp. 48-RD10
TGCCAGGTGAGCCGTTAGGTGAAGTGTCAGTACGAGCGGGGGCGTTCACGTGCGCCTCGCGAGGCTTGATCGTGCGTCTCAATGGGTTATGCACACATGCGGCACATCCCGAGCAGGGACGTAATCCGGCCTTGGCAATGTGCCGGATCCTGCAGGGATTGAAGCGTCTGCCTCAGCAGTTACCGGACGATCAGGGGCTGGTCATGGTGACGCTGATTCATGCGCGTCTGGGTGAAGTTGCCTTCGGTACGTCGCCGGGGCAGGCCGAGGTGATGGCCACCTTGCGCACCGAAAACGATGCGATGATGCGTGCCCTGGCGGAAGCGGCCGTATCGCTGGCCCGGGTCGAGGCCGAAGAGGACGACCTGGGAATCGAAGTCGATTGGTGCGATGTCTTTCAGGCGACCCACAACCATCCGCGTGCCGTCGAGGCGATACGTGATGAAGCGAATGCCCTGGCGTTACCGCTGCGTGAGTTGTCCGTAGCGCATCGCTGGTCGGAGGACTTTGGATGGCTGGCCGCCCAGGGCGAAGGAGCGTTGTTGACCCTGGGCGGTGGCGAGAAATGCCGTCCTTTGCATCATCCCAGCTATGATTTTCCGGATGCCATGCTGACTCCAGGCATCGATTTGTTCGAACGCTTGGTCAGACGCTACCAGGGGTGTGCCGGATAGTTATACAAAAATGAGACATTATGATCTCATTCTTTCATTCGAGTTTGCATCAATTCCGATAATGCATAATGATGAGGGGGAATTCATCGGGAGAAGCGCTGGTGAAGGGTGGAGCACTGGATAAACGAAAGGCTTTGTGCTTTATTT
>NZ_JARANX010000191.1:0-805 GCF_029889785.1 Chromohalobacter sp. 48-RD10
GTCGGCGACCTTGCCGCGCTGGCCTTCGTTGATCAGCGCGCCCATGTCGAGGCCCTTCTCGGTGCCGGGGCCGATCTTGAGCTCGCGGGCCTGGACGGCGAGACGCTCGACCAGGGCGTCGGCAGTGGCGTCACCCACGCACACGGCGACGGAGATCGCCATGCAGCGCTCGCCGGCGCTACCGAACGCGGCGCCGATCAGGGTGCTCGCAGCGTTGTCGAGGTCGGCGTCCGGCAGTACCACGGCGTGGTTCTTGGCGCCGCCGAGGGCCTGCACGCGCTTGCCCTGCTGGGTGCCGCCCTCGTAGATCTTGCGCGCCACGGGAGTGGAGCCAACGAAGGAAAGCGCGCGTACTTCGGGCGCTTCGATTAGCGCGTCGACGGCCTCGCGGTCGCCATGAATCACGCTGAACAGCCCCTTGGGCAGTCCGGCTTCGTCGAGCAGTTCGGCCATCTTCACGGCGGCCGAGGGCGTCTGCTCGGAGGGCTTCAAGATGAAGGCATTGCCGCAAGCCAGCGCCATGGGGTACATCCACAGCGGCACCATGGCCGGGAAGTTGAACGGCGTGATACCGGCGACGACGCCCAGCGGCTGATGGTTGGACCAGGTGTCGATGCCCGGCCCGGCGTTGTGGGAGTACTCGCCCTTCAAGAGCTCCGGCGCACCGCAGGCGTACTCGACGTTCTCGATGCCGCGCTTGAGCTCACCCATGGCGTCCTCGAGCACCTTGCCGTGTTCCTCGCTGACCAGCGCGCAGATCTCGTCGGCGTCGCGCTCGAGCAGGGTCTTGAAGCGGTACATCACC
>NZ_JARANX010000192.1:0-801 GCF_029889785.1 Chromohalobacter sp. 48-RD10
CTTACCGCCTTCGAGCTCGACGACAATCTCCTGGCCGAGGACTAACCAGCGCTCCCAAAATGAAGACGGCCCTAAAAAGAAGGGGCCGCAAATATAAGCGAATAGTTTAAGTGAAATTTATCGTTTAAACCCACATTTAAAACAAGAGGCGTCAGCAATCAACCTGTTTCTTTGTTTTCCTCTGAGAGACGAGAAACGGAAAAAAAGCACTCATATACTCATCAAGCACCCCGTCTAGAGAAACTTTCATCTTGGCCTGAGGCCCGGGCATTACTTCCATCCACTCTCCTGTAAGGGGGCTCGCTTCACAATCAAGTTTCCATAACCCATACTTCAAATACTCCCCCTTATCTATAAAAATTCTAATCCCACTAACTATTGCATCAGCAAGTGTATGCGGGAACCCTTCGCCATAACCGGAAGGCTGAACAAAAATACTACCATTCTTAAAAATATCACCCTGCGGGACGAAACCAACCTCAACCACTCCCCCTTTGTGTTCTTTGAAAATTTCAGCCGCGACACCTTTATCCTTACAGCCAACTACAAAGAAAGATTCTTTAACGTCAATATGCACCAACAGCCTTTTCAAACTTGCAGCTACAAGGGGAAGTTTTGTATCACGCTGAACGGTTACCAAACCATCAAGAATCCCGAATTTTCTCTTTGTACCGCCTGACCCCGGCACCCAACAAATATTACAGCCCTCCCCAAGACACCTTCGTATATAACGGAAATCAGCATACGACTGTACGGCCACCTTCTTATTATTATTGCACTTCAACAACATCAACAAAACGT
>NZ_JARANX010000193.1:0-794 GCF_029889785.1 Chromohalobacter sp. 48-RD10
ACGCAGGAACAGACAACCCCGCGCGGCCTCTTGGGCCAACCAGACCTCCAGCGCGCCGAATAACGCATCGACGCTGTCGGTTTCCACCTGGCGGTGGAAGCGACGATCCCGTTCGTTCAGGACGGCCGCGATCAGGCCGTTCTTGTTGCCGACATGCTTGTAGAGCGTGCGGCTCGAGATCCCCGCGCCCTGGGTCAACCGGTCCATGCCGGTGGCGTTAAAACCGTGACGATCGAAGAGCTGCTCGGCGGTCTCAAGCAATCGTGTGCGTATGTCCATGCAGGCAGTGTAAAACGATCACTTTACACTTGCAAGGAAGACATCACACACAACGCCCCCGCGCCGTTGGCGTAAACCATATTGTTGCATGGTGCGCAACGCGCTACGAAACCACGTGATTCAGTCATTACGTCACAAGGGGCGGCACAACTGATGTACTTGATTATGAGGATTATCACTAATGACGATGCATAATCCGCCGCATCCTGGTGAGTTCATTCGAGAGGTGTATCTAGAGCCTTTCAGCATCAGTTCCCGTCAGCTTGCCTCGAACCTGGGGGTTTCCCCCTCGACCTTGTCGCGGGTGCTGAAAGGTGAGAGTGGTATCAGCCCGGAAATGGCCCTGCGGCTTTCCAAGGTGCTGGGCCGCACACCGGAGAGCTGGCTGGCGATGCAGGACATGCATGACCTCTGGATAGCGCGTAATACGCTCAATCTGGATGATATTCGCCCCCTGAACTTCGATGCCGCTTAGGCAGGCGACCAAACAGAGTTCACAAGCGTATTGCTGTTGG
>NZ_JARANX010000194.1:0-788 GCF_029889785.1 Chromohalobacter sp. 48-RD10
CCACGATCCTGGAGATGATCGACGCCTTCTACCGGGCTGGTGCTTTGGTGTTCGGGGGCGGGCATGTGGTGCTCCCGCTGCTGGAGAGCGAGGTCGTCCAGTCAGGCTGGGTGACACCCGATAGCTTCCTCGCGGGCTACGGTGCCGCCCAGGCGATTCCAGGACCGCTATTCACCTTCGCGGCGTATCTTGGCGCCGAGATAGGGACGTTGTCCGTGCCGCTGCTCGGCGCGGCATTGGCGCTCATCATGATCTTCTTGCCGGGTCTATTATTGCTGGTGGCCGTGCTGCCTTACTGGAATAGCTTCAGGCGTCTGGAACGTGCGCAGTCATTGATGCGAGGCGCGAATGCCGCGGTGGTGGGCATCCTGGGCGCTGCACTCTACCAACCGGTCTGGACCAGTGTGGTTGTCGGCTCTTCCGAGTTTGCCCTGGCATTGACGGGCTTTCTGCTGTTGAGCGTATGGAAGCTCCCGGCCTGGGCAGTCGTGGCAATCCTGGCGGTCGGCGGGCTCGTCAGCACGCTGTAGGGGGTGTGAGATCGGCGCGAGCCGCCAGGGCTGTCGGCTCGCGTATCGTTCGCGGTGGGCTAGGCTTACGCTTCGTGACTCGCCTTGTCACGGCGCGGATCGCGGCCCAGCGGATGCGGTTCGCCGCGTTGCTTGGCAAGCTCGATCTGGCGTTGACGCTCGCGGGCACTGTTGCGGGTCTTTTCCGGCAGGTTATCCCAGCAGTGCGGGCAGCTTACGCCGGGCTCGTATTTCTCGGAGGCCATGTCGTCCTCGGAG
>NZ_JARANX010000195.1:0-782 GCF_029889785.1 Chromohalobacter sp. 48-RD10
CAAGTTGACGATGGCCGTCAGCGCGCGGTCGTTGCCCAGCTCGCGACGCACCTTGGCGTTGAGGTGATACTTCTCAACCTGGCTCTGATCGCGATAACCGTCGAAATTAAGCGCCGACACACTCACATGATGCGACCAGGGGCCATTCACGCCGCCGTCGCTGAAGCGGTATTTCTGGTAGCCGTCGCTGCCGATCTCGGCCCCCAGGCGCGTCTTCTGATCGTCGCGCCCATCGGCCGTGGTCACGCTCAGTACGCCACCGGCCGCGTTGCCGTAAAGCACCGATGACGGCCCGCGGATCACCTCGATACGCTCGGCGCTATCCAGGTCGATGGCATCGAGCTGTGCCTGCCCATCGGGCAATGTGTAGGGAATACCGTCGGCCATCACCGTCACTCCACGCACTCCGAACGGCGCCCGCGCGCCAAAGCCGCGGATCGCCAGGCGCTCGCCCTGGGCGAAGTTGTCACGATTTTGCAGGAATACGCCCGGCACGGTCCCTAACGACTCATCGAGCCGCACGCGCTGCTGGCCCTGCGCGATCTTGTCATGCTCGATCACGGATACCGCAGCGGGGGTGGTGTACAACTCGCGATCGAGGCGCGGTGCCGTGACCTCCATTACCTCCGGCGAGGAGGATTGGGCGAAGACAACGCCGGAAACGCCCAAGGCGCCCAGCAACAAGGAGGTATTGAGGTAACGGTGCGTCATGATGATATCGACAGGTCGGGTCTGCCGGACGAATAGATACTGCCGGCGGACGAATTCAGTAAGCGGGACAG
>NZ_JARANX010000196.1:0-757 GCF_029889785.1 Chromohalobacter sp. 48-RD10
CTCTTGGCGCAGCTTTCGACTCTGTCGAGCTTTGCCGGGCCGCCCTTGTCGCAGGCATGTGTCATGCTGGCGGCGCCCTCGGTTTCCACGCCGATCAGCGAAAGCGTCGGACGCAGTGCCGCGATTCCCCCGATTAACCTGCCCCCACCGGCCGGGCACAGGATGGCCTGCGCGTCGGGCGCCTGTTCGAGTACCTCGAGCCCTAGCGTGCCCTGACCGGCGATGATGCGTGCGTCGTCATATGGATGTATCAGCGTCAGTCCGCGTTGCGTGACCAGCTCATGCATCAACGCCCAGGCTGCGTTGATATCGCCGTGCAGGATGACCTCCGCCTACAACGCGTGGCTGCTTTCCACCTTGAAGGGGCTGGTGTTGTCGGGTATCACGATGGTCACGGGCACGCCCCTTTGTCGTTCCGCCCAGGCCAGCCCCAGGCCGTGGTTGCCGGCGGACACGGCGCCCAGCCCACTCTGAGCTCCTCGTCACTGGCCGTGCCCAACCAGTTCAGAGCGCCGCGCGCCTTGAACAAGCCGGTGCGCTGCAGTGATTCAGCCTTGAGCCACACGCGCCGCCCCAGGCGCTCGGAAAGCACGTGATCGAGCACCAGCGGTGTCGGCGGGGAGCCTCGGTGGTCCGCTCCCGCGCGCGTTGCATATTGCTCACTTCCATTTGATGTTGCAGCCCATGGAGGGTATTTGCTGGGCCGCCGGTGCGCGGTCTGCTAGCACGGCATCGGCCCAGCAAATCCCCTCCATGG
>NZ_JARANX010000197.1:0-740 GCF_029889785.1 Chromohalobacter sp. 48-RD10
CGATGCCGTTGACTGCCATGTGGCAGCGCTGCCGGTGACTTACCGCACCACCGAGCAGGAGCCGACCTTCTTCAATCTCTCCGACGATCAGGGATGCAGCTGCCCAGCTCCTCACGGACGCCCTTTCCCGACCGCCCTGGATCCACTGTTCTGCAATCGTTACGAACTTGGCGCCTTCGCTCGCGATGCTTATGCTCAGGGGGTCAACTATCTTGGCGTATGCTGTGGCGCATCACCGATGCACGTACGTGAAGTGGCTATGGCAGTGGGGCGTGAACCGGAAGCCGCCCAATTTGCAGAGCGCATGGAGAACCACTTCATGTATGGCTCTCACGATCGCTTGCCGGAGCATATTGCCGCTCTAGGGGAGAAGGCCTAAGTAAGTCTTCAGCGTTAATCGGTTGCTCAGTTCCATGGTTACCGAGCAACCGATGTACCTTATGACAGAGATAGTCGAAACTGATGCGGCTTCTCGTCTCGGCGAGCCGCACCCACTGTTTGAGCCATCGAGAGCGGCATCACGGTAAAGCGGCGCCTTGCCATGGATTCTTCCGTGTCAACGGTCCCAATATCAGTACCCCACGCACCTATCAGGACAGTCACCTAGCGCCCAGGCGAAGCAAAGCACCCCGATCGACGCAAGCAGCGGATGAAGCCAACGGCGCGTATGCGTACACTACGCGCAGCGACCAACTGCGCCACTTGCGAGGCTTACCGATGAGTTCCCACCTGCTTTCCGT
>NZ_JARANX010000198.1:0-722 GCF_029889785.1 Chromohalobacter sp. 48-RD10
TGAACTCTCTCAATCGTGTAATCCTCTTCGGGGCGACCTCCGCCATTGCCGAGCAGACCGCCCGGCAGTTGGTTGCCCAGGGCGCCTCCCTCTACTGTGTGGGGCGCAACCGCGACAAGCTGATGGCTCTTATTGATGATCTCAAGGTAAGGGCCAGCGCCCAACAGCAGGTCGATGGGGCTGTGGCCGATCTGACCGACAGCGATCAACATGCTGTGCTTATCAACGCTGGCGAGCGAGCACTGGGGGGCATCGATGGCGTGCTGATCGCCCACGGCACTTTGCCGGACCAGCAAGCCTGCCAGGCGGATGTCGCCAAGACCCGCCAGGAGATCGAGACCAACGCGCTGAGCGTGATCAACCTGCTGACCTTGCTTGCCATCCGCTTCGAGCAGCAGCAGCACGGCGTGATCGCCGTGATCAGCTCGGTAGCCGGCGATCGGGGGCGGCAGAGCAACTATGTCTATGGCGCCGCCAAGGGCATGGTCACGTTGTTTCTTCAGGGCCTACGCAACCGGCTGGCCAAGAGCAATGTCGACGTGGTGACCATCAAGCCTGGTTTCGTCGATACCCCTATGACCGCCGAGCTCGATAAAGGCGGGCCGCTGTGGGCCAAGCCTGAGCAGATCGCCAAGGGCATTATCAAGGCCATGCAGAAGGGCACGGGCGAGGTGTACCTACCATGGTTCTGGTGGGGCATCATGCTGATCATCAAGCATATC
>NZ_JARANX010000199.1:0-719 GCF_029889785.1 Chromohalobacter sp. 48-RD10
CTTCGTGCGGGCTGCCATCCTGGCGCGTGTAGAACGCTTCGTTCTCGGGCCCGATCAGCGGCGCGATGCCGACATACACCTCGGTGGGCGGCGTGCCATCGTCGAGCCATTCGTTCTCACCGATGTGCACGATCTGGGCGAACTCGATACGCCATACCAGATACTGATCGAGCTCGGGAGAAAACTCATCAGGCTCGCAGACCAGTACCCGGGCGGGCTCGACAGGCAGGCCCCACTGCTGCTGATGGATGAAGTGCGAAAGCGCCGCCACCTGGGCGCGTATCGCTCGGCCCTGGTTCACGCCGCGCCAGCCGATCACGTAACGCAGCTCGAACTGCGCCTCGAGGGCCAACTGACCGGTGCCGGGGTCGTCATCCGGTACCGCCTCCAACTCGGTCAGCTCTATCAACGCTGCTGGCACATGGATGCGCTGGCGATCATCCGGGTAATCATCCACGGTCTTGATCGCCGGGAACGCTTCAGCAATAGCATCGAGGATGGCCTGATGCAGGCTGTCCAGAGTGATTTCGGTATCGGCGTTCATCGGTTCCTCAAATACGCAACACGGCGGGTCAAGTCGTCACGGAAGTGGCGCCAGAAGATCGCCTCCAGCTTCCAGAAGATCTCGTCTTCGACGAACACATCAGCCTTATCCTTGATCGGCAGCGTTTCCTGGCGAATGGGCAAACGTCCCTGGCCACGGCGGCGCATGATGGTAC